>CAYPJH010000055.1:0-6915 GCA_964411035.1 uncultured Methanobrevibacter sp.
CTTGTTTTTGTATATATGATGTTTGGAGGAATCGAGCAAGCAAACACTGCTTTAACAAATATGGCAAATTTATATCCTGCTAGTGCAGCGGCTAAAGGAGGTGTGGGATGGACAGCATTCCCAACACTGAATAGTCCTTACTGGTGGACTTTAGTTTCATCTACATTAATTGGTGTAGGTATTGGTGTACTTGCTCAACCGCCTTTAATTGTAAGATTCATGACAGTTAAATCTGATAAAGAATTAAACAGATCTGTTTTAATTGGTGGAATTTTTATTGCAGTATTGCCGACTACCGCTTATATTGTAGGTGCACTTTCCAATGTTTACTTTATGGATACTCTCGGTAAAATTGCTGTAGATGTTGTTGGAGGAAATGTAGATAAGATTATCCCAGCATTTATAACAAGTGCACTTCCAGAATGGTTTGTATATATTTTCCTGCTGTCATTAATTGCAGCAGCTATGTCCACTATCAGTTCTCAATTGCATACACAAGGTTCTGCTTTTGGAGTAGATATTTACGGTTCTTTAAGAAAAAAAACAAAACAAATTGGTCAAGTTTCAATTACAAGATTAGGTATTTTAATAGCTGTATTATTAGCTATAATCGTTGCATTCATGTTGCCTGGAAGTGTTGTTGCTCTCGGTACTACTCTTTTCTTTGAAATTTGTGCTGCATCATTTTTACCAGTATTTTTAGGAGCTCTTTATTGGAAAGGAACAACCAAAGCAGGAGCTTATGCAGGTATTATTTCAGGTATTGCTGTAAGTTTATTCTGGTTATTATTTGTATTTGCAAAAACAGCAACAGGTGTAGGAATTTGTCAATTCATATTTGGAGTTCCTAGTTTAATTCAAGCACATCCATGGCCATTCATTGATGTAATGTTAATTGCTGTTCCAATTTCAGCTATTTTAACAGTTATTGTAAGTTTACTTACCAAAAAACCAGATGAAAATGTTATTGATAAAGCATTTGAACAAATTGATAATAAGGAGAGTGGAGCTTAATGATGGTTTTAGGAATTGAAGATCCATGGATTTGGAGTGTTTATATTTTAACTATCTTAGCTACTCTTTTATGTATCTTTTATGGTATTATAAATTGGAATAAAGGAGATTAAATCTCCTCTTTTTTACTTTTTCTTTTTTTTATTTTATCTAAAACTTAATTTAAAAGCTGTTTATCTTAATTTATAAAATTTGAATTTTTGCAGGTAAACTATCACTGTTTATTTCCTATTTTTTTTTATTTATGCCTGTTTTAAGTTAATTATGAACAGAATCAGTAGAGCTATTGCAATATTAAAAAGAAGTACAAAAGAAAAATTTAATAATATACTTTTATAAATTTAAAATAAGGAAGGTGGTCTAATGAGGTTTACTAAAGATTTACTTAAAAAAGAAATTATTGACCCTGAAGCTAAGAGTATGGGGAAAATAAGTGATATAATATTTGATGAAGATACCTTTGAGATTACAGATGTGGTTGTTAAAGGAATGGGGATAACAGAATCTATTAGATCTAATAGTGAAAATGTAGTGCCTATAGAATTAATCGGGGCAATCGGGGATAAAATTTTTATTAAAAAATATGATGAGATTTAAATGATTTCCAAACAATATTTAATTAAATTATTAAAAGAGAACAATGTCTTTTTAGAAGGAGATTTCACATTATCTTCAGGTAAGAAGAGTAACTATTATATTAATATGAAAAAGGCAATAACTAATCCAGAAATATTGTCTACTATCGCTAAATTAATCACAGACATGATTAAAGAAGATGATGTTGATAAAGTAGCAGGTCCTGCTTTAGGAGCAGTTCCTATTGCAACTGCAGTTTCTCTTGAATCTGAAATTCCATTATTAATGATAAGAAAAGAAAAAAAAGGATATGGAACATCTAAACTTATTGAAGGGGAACTTAATGAAGGCGATAAAGTCATTGTAGTTGAAGATGTTACAACTACTGGAGGTTCTTTACTCAAAGCTATTAAGGCTATTCAAGATAATGGCGGTATTGTAAAAAGAGCTTTTGTTGTAGTTGATAGATTAGAAGGGGCTAAAGAAAATTTTGATAATGAAAATATTATTTTAGAACCTTTAATTAATGTTGATGAATTTTTTTAATTTTTAAAACCTAAATTCAGGTTTATATTTCTTTTTTTGTTTAAAAAAAATAAAATATCATACTATTAGTTAATAGTATGATAAACAATATGTGGCAATTCATTTGTTATCAGATTCATAGCTGTTTTAACAGCATTTAAAGAACCTGGTAGTGAGAATATAACGGTTTCATTATATACTCCTGCTGTAGCTCTTGATAAAATTGCAGATTCGCCTATTTCTTCAAATGATTTTAACCGAAATAGTTCTCCAAATCCATCAATTTTTTTATCAAATAACTGTTCTACTGTTTCTACAGTAATATCTCTTTTAGAAAGGCCTGTTCCCCCAGTAGTAATGATAATATCACATTTTGCAGAATATTCTTCAATAAATTTTAATAATTCTTTTTTGTCATCTGGAATAATAGTTCTTGAAACTAAGTTGTATTTACTTTCAAGAATTTCTGTAATGTAATTTCCAGAAGGGTCATCTTTAAATTGTTTTCTAGAATCACTTAATGTAATGACACTACAGTTTATTTCAGATGATGAATTTTTTTTATGGTTATTTACACTATTATTCATTTATTTTGTCCTCTAAGATTTTGTTTTTCGTATAAACATTTCTTTACAGATTCATAAATGTCGATATTTTCCATCAAATCTTCTGATGATTCATATACGCACCCATATGTTGATCCATTTGGTTTTATTAAATTATTTTCAACCAGGATTTCAACATGGTATTTTACAGTATTATAATCCATTTTTATTATATCTGCAATTTCGTTGATATTGGATGGGTATTTTAAAATCACTTCCATGACTTTCAGTGAAGTTAATCCACCTTTCCTTTGCAAGATAAGTTTATTCAACGAGTTTTCCATATTTTTACCTCCATTCATTTATTTTAACCCCTCATTAATATTAATATGGGGATTAACGTGCTGTCTGGCCAAATTAAAGTGATTGAAAAGGTTTATTCCCCAATTCACACCTTCTTTTGTTTGGTCAATTAATATTTGTGAATCATCATAATGCCCATCTTTGAAAAATAAATTCAAACATACGAATCTTTCTGATACGGTTAAATAAACATCCAATAATTTATTTAATATTAATATTTTTATATTTTTATATTTTTTTAAAGCATTTTTATATCTAGTTTTTAATTTTATTGAATTCATTATTTCAGGAGTGGTTATTATTTCAAGATTCTTCACATTTCCTTCTTTTACAAGTTCAATTAATTTATTTATATGGTTTTCTGAAAATATTGGTAGGACTATTTTTAAATTATCACATTCAGATATTAAATTTACATATGTTGTATATGCCTTTGATAAGTCTTTATTAGATGAATTTATGCATTTTGCATCTTTTAATTGATATAAATTTTTAAGAGATTTTTCAGGCAAACCGTTTAATGAATGTGAATTCCAAAATGCTTTATTAGCATCAATAGAATACCAGTTTTCTATAAGTTTTATCATATTAACGGCTAGTAAATAGCCGCTTGATGTTAATGAATAATATTTATTTAGTTTTTTTATATAATTTAAATTTTCTAATTCTTTTAATCCATGCAATATTGTTGCTGATGGCTTTTTTAGTTCATTTCTCAAATCTTCTAAGTTTTTTGATTTATCATAAATGCTAATTATGAGTTTGGTTCTCATAGTAGAAGTTAAGATAAATTTCATATCTTTGTATTCATTGTTCATGGTTTCACCTTAAATTCTACTTTTAACATCGTTAAATAGGTTTAAACCCCATTTTATAGCTTTTTCATTATAAGAAATTAATATTCTGTTCTGATCAAAGCTTTCATCATTCTTAAACAGTCCCATGCTCATACTTTCGTCACATATGGCCAAATATATGTACAATTCTTTTTTTACAGGCAATATTTTCAGGTTTCCATTTTTAAGGGTTTCCTGATATATTTTTCTATCCATACTAAAAATCAACTTTTTATAAATTGCATAATTTACAATAAGTTCAATTTTAGCACCATTTTCAAGTTCTTTTTCAATTATTTTTGGAAATTCGGGATGTAGGTATGGAAAAATTGCACAAATATTTTTTGAATTCATTATTTGGTATTTGATAATGTCATAAGTTTTATAAATGTCAAGGGATGTTGATTTTATAAGTTTTGAGTTGTAGATTTCAGTTAGATTTTTAACTGAATCATAATCAAGTTCATCAATATTATGTTTATGCCAAAAATCTCCATAATTGTTTATAATTTCAAGACTTCTATTAAAATCTAAAATGTTTTCCAAATACATTTCAGTGAGGGAAGTAATTTTAAATTTTCTTTCTTGTTTATAGACATTATTATTCTGTTCTAGTTTATGCATATTGGCTGATACAGAACTATATCTCATGCCGGTATTTCTAACTATTTCGTTTATTGAGTAAGGTTTTTGTTTTAAACATTTCAGTATATTTATACGGATTTCTGATTTTGTTAGAAATTTTAATTGCTGTTCAATATTTGATAATGTGTCATAAATTAGATTAGACGCCATTTTTTTACCTCTAGTAATTTTATTTTGTTATTTCATTTCAATTTTTTTACTTCATTTGAAACTTTACTTCTAAATGTTACTATAGATAAGTTAATTTAAATATTTTTATCAAATTTCTCTCCAATTTTCCCCCAATTTATTTCAAGATTGTTTTTTTTATTTATTTTTCATTTTCTTTCTTATTTCTTAAAATATTTCTTTTTTAAAAGAAATTTTATTTTTAATCCATATTTTTTAAGCATAATATTTATTCATTTCATCTGTTTTTTTGATACTTAATTTATATATAATATTAAGAATTATATAAATATTCATGAAAATTCATTATATTTTAGATGCATCGGCATTTATCAATGGTTTTCCATTAGACACAATTTATAATTATACTACTCCTAAAATATTAGCGGAAATCAAAGATTTTAAATCAAGCATAATTGTCAATCAGGCGATTAATGAAGGTAAATTGGATATTAAAGAACCGGATATTAAATATGTTGAAGAAGTAGAAAAAATTGTAGGGCTATCTGGTGACAATTTAAGGCTTTCCATTCAGGATAAATCAATTATTGCATTAGCTTTAGAGCTTCATCAAAATCACAATATTAAAGTGATTACTGATGATTATACAATTCAAAATACTTTAAAAATATTAAATATTTCTTTTTCATCAATTCTGACAAAGGGTATAAAAGAAGTTTATAATTGGAAAAAAATATGTGGTGGATGCAAAAAAGAATATAATGATGATTATCCATTTGATGATTGTGAAATTTGCGGATCTGCTTTATTTAAAAAAAGAATCAAATAGGTGATATTGATGGAAATTGGTGTTGTAGTTCATGGACCTAATATTATAGATACAGGTTATGCTAAACAATTAATTGATTTATTAAAAGAAGAAGGCTCAGTTTCTGCAAGATTGGGGGGAACTATGGGTCGAACTGCAGTTATTGACAATTGTTTGGAAGATGTTATAGACATTTCAAAGAAGCTATTTCCAAGTGATTCTTTAAAATTATTTCATGATGAATGTAAGGATATTATTTTTCTTTTAAATTATGGGAAATCAGATGTTACAGGTCATGTTTTTGGTTATAAGGTTATAAATCATTTTTTTAATAAAATTGATAAAAATGCAACACCTATAATTCAAATTGAAAGGCCCGGCGAAGATGACGGCAGTGTAATCGTTTGGAGCGGTAATGTAGAAGACATTGCAAACAAGTTAGCTGATAAATTAAATCTTAATATAGTTACTCCTGAAGAAATTTATGAAAAACACTTTAAAAAAGATTTTGAAGATAATAAAACACATAGGCTGGTTCACGGAGTAAGTCCTAATGAAAATATCATGGTTAACGGAGTGGTAATTGGAAAGTCAACATCTGATGAACTTGTTTTAATAGCTGAAGACGGATATATTGTTGATATTATTGGAGGTATTTTAAAGCCTCATGGTGTTGAGAAACTTTCTAAAATTGATTTAAATTCAGCAATTATAAAAACAGGACTTTTAAGAAAATCCAATATAAAACCCAGAGTTTTAAAAAAAAATCAAAATGAAAAATTTAAAATAGCTTTTATAAATCATGCTGGAGAGGATGTTTACAGATATAAGGATGCTGATTTAGTTGTCACTGTTGGGGATGATACTACTTTGGTTAGTTCAGATATTCTTTATAGATTTTCCATACCTATTATTGGAATTACTGATGGGGATTTAGATAAAGTCGTGGAGCATGGTTACAAACAGGAAAATTCGGTTATTTTTGAAGTTGAAACAGGTCATGATGATATTGTTGGGGGAAAAATTTTTGAGGAAATTTTTAATTGTAATCCTGTTTTAGAAGTTGATTATGATATTAATATAAAAGACTTAATAATTGAAATATTAAATAATATGAATTGTAAATATAAAATTAAAGTTATATAATATTATTATGGATGTGTATTTATTGGATTTTAAAGCTCTTATTAACTCTATTCAAGAATTTGAAGGTGTTACTCGTAAAAATTCAATTAGTAATGTTATTTCATTATTGGAGGATGCATACAATGTTTCTAATGATGTAATTCTTGATATTGGTGATGATGCATCTGCAATAGATATTGGCAACAATCAAGTTTTATTAATGGCTGCTGATGGGATTTGGGGTCAAATTATGGATGTCAATCCTTATTGGGCAGGATATTGTGCCGTTCTTGTTAATGTAAATGATATTGCTGCTATGGGAGGAAAACCTTTAGCTATGGTAAATATA
>CAYPJH010000056.1:0-2134 GCA_964411035.1 uncultured Methanobrevibacter sp.
TTTTACCGGTTCAGCTATATGGACAGTCTGCAGACTGTCCATATAGCTGAACCGGTAAAATTGCTTTTGTTTTATCGGTAATTAAATCTTCTATAGTATCTGGATCAATATTATAAGTTTCAAGATCAATATCTGCAAAAACAGGTGTTGCTCCAGCATAGACAACTGCATTTCCACTAGCTATAAATGTAAATGGTGTTGTTATAACCTCATCACCTTCACCAATACCGCATGCAAGCAATGCAACATGTAATGCTGCAGTTCCTGAGTTGGTTGCTATTCCATATTTAGCACCTACCCATTTTGCGAATTTTTCTTCGAATTCAGCTACTTTTGGTCCCTGTGCTATCATTCCAGATTTTAATACTTCAACAACACTTTCAATTTCTTCATCACCGATTATAGGTTTTGCAATAGAAACTTTAATATCTGCCATTATCTCACCAATAAAGATTAAAAATTTAATTTTTAACTATTAATTATATTATAAACTAATATTATATAAAATATTATAACAAAAATAATAATTACTTAAATAATAGGTGAACATTATGGATGAAACAGAAAAAATTAAAGATTATGAACTTGAAAATGTAAGAGAAGGAACTACAGACATACAATTTCCAAAGTTTGAGAAAGTTTCATCTGAGGCACCGGTTTTCTACAATCCTAAAATGGAGTTAAACAGAGATATTTCAATTTTAGCCCTTCAGACATTTCAAAAAAGAGAAAATAGAGATTTGACTATTTGTGATTTGTTTGGTGGAAGTGGAATTCGGGGGGTTCGCTATAAAAATGAAATCGATGGCATCAGTGATGTTTATATTAATGATATAAGTCCTACTGCAAATGAATTTGAAAAAATCAATATTGAGCTTAACGGTTTAGATGACATTTACGTTTCCCAAAATGATGCCAGTTTATTCCTTAGAAATAACAGGGGGAAGTTTGATATTATTGATATTGACCCATTTGGAACACCTTCTCCTTTTATGGATTCCGCAGGATATTGTGCAAGACGAAATTCACTGCTGTGCGTTACAGCTACAGATACATCAGCACTGTGCGGAACATACAAAGAGCCATGTATTAGAAAATACAATGCAAAACCATATAAAAGTGAATACTGCCATGAAAACGGCATAAGAATATTGGCCGGCTTTACAGCCCTAACTTTGGCCAAATATAAAAAACATATAAATGTTCTGCTATCACACAGTACAGAACATTACATGAGACTTTATATAGAAGTGCTTAAAGGATCAAAAGCAACAGACGAATCCCTTAAAAATATCGGATATATAAGCCACTGCAAAGAATGCCTATACCGTGAAACCAAAAAAGGACTTGCTGTAAGTTTAAATGAAACATGCCCTGAATGCGGAGCCAAGCTAATCCATGCAGGACCATTATGGCTTGGACCTATCCAAAATAAGGATTTTATATCTGAAATGATTGACTGTATGGATGAAAAACAGCTAAATACAAAAGACAAAATATTAAAATTATTAACCTTCTGTGAAAATGAAGCAGACTCAGAAATCAGTTTCTACGATATCCACACATTATGCAGAGTTTTAAAAATAAGCGCACCTAAGTTTGATTTGATTATTGAAAAAATAAAAGAAGAAGGATATAAAGTTGTTAAAACCCATTATAGTCCATTAGGCATTAAAACAAACATGCCAATAGCAAAAATCAAACAAACCATAAAGGATTTAACAATTGATTAATCATTTTATTTTTGTAAAATATCATGATCTGCACTGTCTAACCATTCATTAACAATTTTTACAGCACAGAAATTACCACACATGGTACATGCATCAGAATCTTCAGGAGGTCTTGCTTCCCTTTTTGCACGTGCAACATCTGGAGTTAATGCAAGACTGTATTGTGCTTCCCAATCAAGATTTTTCCTTGCATAAGCCATTTCCAAATCTCTTTCACCATTGTGAACTCCTTTAGCCATGTCTCCTGCATAAGCCCCAATTCTGGTAGCTATTACACCTTCTTTAACATCTGCAGGTGATGGAAGTGCCAAGTGTTCAGCAGGGGTTACATAACAGATAAAGTCTGCTCCTGCCTTTGCAGATTCTGCAGCTCCAATAGCTGATACAATATGGTCATAACC
>CAYPJH010000057.1:0-1547 GCA_964411035.1 uncultured Methanobrevibacter sp.
TTTCAGGAGGGCACCGGTTATGTTGTAGTTCCACTCCGACACGACGATGCCGAATTTCATCTTTTCAGCATTGGGAACGGAATTGAAGTCATACTCCGAGAGATTGTGATAAGCTGTTGCCATAAATAAGGAATTAAAACCGTGTAATCCGTGCCCCGAGTTGTCTATATATAATAGGTGTATTACTTCTTCAACAGTTTGGCTTGTTCGATATACTTGTCGATATCCATTGCCTGGTAGGAGCGGAAGTATTTATCCTTGATAGTGGTATATGCCTTGATGGCATCGTCATACTTGCCTTGCTTTACCAGAATTTCTCCGGCTTGCAACAGGTAGATGGGGCTGAGCGAGTTGCTGTCGGCTTCGTCGGCGGCTTTCAGCAGCATGGAAGCGGCTTTGTCCGGTTGGCCGAGCTGCGCATAGCAGTTACCCATGGCGCCTTTCATGGCAGGAGCTACCATTTGGTCGTCAGCGTCGAAGCTGTCCAATGCTTTCACTGCTTCGTCATATTTGCCGAGGTGTGCATAGCAAAGGCCCATGTAAGCTTTTGCAAGATTGGCTGCTTTTGTGCCGCTGTATTCGTCTGCGACTTTTGCAAATCCGGCAAAACCGATGCTGTCACCGTTCAGTGCTTGTGCATAAGCGTCTGCTTCGAAGTATTCTTGTCCTTTGAACAGGGCGGCTTGTGCTTTTTCTTCACGGGGGTCTGCATAAAGGTTTTTGTACATCACTACACCGGCAATGATGACGATGACTGCTACCACAGCGCCGATGATTGTTTTTTTGTTCTTAATGAGAAAGGCCTCCGACTGTGTCAGTGCATCCTCCACGTTTAAGGCTTCATTCGTCTTTTTTTGTTCTGCCATTTTTATAGATTCTTTTTGTTATTATTCTTAATTATCCATTTCGACCCGCAAAAGTAAGTTTTTTATAGCTATCAACGAAATTTAGCGGCATCTTTTTTTTGTTTTGCATCGGAAAACGCTGAAATTATTCCTGCTTTTCAATAAGCCGGGCTTCACCTCTGCATTAAAAATAAGCAGGCTTATTTTGTACTGCTTTCGGTTTTGCATTATCTTTGTAACCGAACTCATCGTTACTATAATGATACTGAAACGGATATCCATACTCAATTATAAGAACTTGGAGCAGGTGGAACTTTCATTCTCGCCCAAGTTGAATTGCTTTTTCGGACAGAACGGCATGGGGAAAACGAACCTGCTGGATGCGGTGTATTTCTTGTCTTTCTGTAAAAGTGCCGGCAATCCCATTGATTCCCAGAATATCCGCCACGATGCTGACTTCTTTGTCATTCAAGGATTTTATGAGGCTGCCGACGGGACTCCCGAGGAGGTCTATTGCGGTATGAAGCGTCGGCAGAAGAAGCAGTTCAAGCGCAATAAGAAGGAATATACACGTCTGTCGGACCATATCGGTTTCCTGCCTTTGGTCATGGTTTCGCCTGCCGATTCGGAGTTGATAGCGGGAGGCAGTGACGGGCGCCGGCGTTTTATGGATGTGGTCATCTCGCAGTACGACAAGGAGTA
>CAYPJH010000058.1:0-1696 GCA_964411035.1 uncultured Methanobrevibacter sp.
AATGATCATTTCATCTTTTTTCTTCTTTAACTTCAAGCTATGGGTGCAGTGACACATGCATTTACCCCAGCTACTTAAGAGCCTGAGGCAGGACAAGTGCTTGAGCCCAGGTATTTAAGATCAGCCTGACCATCATCATGAAATACCATCTCAAAAAACAGAAAAGAACAAACATTCTACAAATAATTTTCAAGTTAACAAAATGTTTATAGGGCATACAGATTAGGAGAGCATATGAAAAAGTTCTGATACTAGATCTAAAACATTATTAAGTATTGAATTATATTTGGTCAGTGTTTTCATATGAGTGTTAAAATACCAATTTTATTACTTTTTTCAAATATAGAAACATGAATCTAATTCTTCAATACATGAAAGCACAATGTAGAACATCAGTAAATTTCAATCCAGGTAAGACTTAAAAAATGAGTTACTCTTGATGTTCATGC
This sequence comes from uncultured Methanobrevibacter sp., assembly GCA_964411035.1. Classification (GTDB taxonomy): domain Archaea; phylum Methanobacteriota; class Methanobacteria; order Methanobacteriales; family Methanobacteriaceae; genus Methanocatella. Next base: position 450 of record CAYPJH010000058.1, read on the forward strand.
CCTGTGTAAATAAGAGTAACAATGTTTGATCACAAAAGAAGAGTGGAAAAAAATAAAAGTTCAAATTCCATTCACATTTTTTTATATCTTTCTTGCTCATATAGAATCCAGGATATCTTAATAATTAACTATAAGAAATTTATCATCTAAATGATATTGTCTAAAGAAATTTTACGTTAATTTTGAACCTGAAATTTTATGTCTTTGCAGAAGTAAGAATATTTTTAAATTATACATTCCGTTTCATATATGGTCACATGATAGCAGATTGGACTTGTTATAAAACCAGGTGTTCTTGACAACTGTTAATATCAGCTCCTATTGAGTGCCTACATTAGTGAATTTCACAGTGATATTTCTATACACACATATACAATACTTGAATCCTGACCACTCTCCTTCCTTCCATTTTCCCCTCTACTCCCTTTTTCATCCCCAGTTACCTTCCCTCTTCCTTAATGTTCCCTCCATCATTTTTTAGTCATTCTTATTTTCTTCCCAGATTCCACATGTTAGGGAGAGAATGTGATAATTGGGGTTTTGTTTCTGATTTTTTCACCTTAACATGATGACCACCCCTTCCATCCATTTTACAATTATTGTCTTTGTTTCTTTTTTAACATTTTTATTTGGGGTTTGAAATATACCATTTCCTGGGCCTTAAAATTTCTACTCAGAAATCTAATATTGTTCTGATGTGTTTATAATTACTTTGGCCCTTATTATAGATTTCAGTGTACCTTTGGTAATTTTATAGACTATTATTTGGAGAAGTTCTTTTCCGGCCATGACCATTTGGTATTCTAAAATCTTATACCTGGATGTCCATAAATTTCACAAGATATAAGAAATAGTTTCTTTTATTCACTGAGAAAGCTTTCATTGCCTTTAGCCTGTACCTCTTCTCCATTATGTGTACCAGTGTTTCATAAAAGTAGTCTATGAATTGTGTCTAGTGGTTTTGTTCACAATTATTTTGATTGTTGTTGATATTGTCTGAATGTGATATTTCATCATCAACTTCAAGCTCTTGTATTTTTTTCTTTCACTTGATCTAGTCTATGGGTCTAACTTCAACTGGATATATTTATTTGAGCTATTCAGCTCATTATTTTCAAGATTTATAATTGATTCTTTTTCAGAATCTGTATTGAATTGTTCTTTCATGCCTTTCATTGTTTTCCTTAATCTACTCAGTTTTTCTTTGCTTCATCTTTGAAATGATTCACTATTTTAACATTTTTTTT
>CAYPJH010000059.1:0-2922 GCA_964411035.1 uncultured Methanobrevibacter sp.
GTCATTTATGAAAAAGCCAGGCTGGACACCAGGACATACATGGGCATGGTACAGGAATGTAACTAATTGATCAAATTTAGGATTAGCATTCCATGCATTTGAAATTGATTGGATATTAGACCATTGTCCGCCAGTAATGAATGTTTTTTGAAGTTCTGAGACTAACAATGAATTATTCAAAGAATCTCTACCAATGTCAGCTACATGAGATTCATTTAATTTTCCAACAAAGAAATCTTTAGTTGTAGGATTATACCTTAAATAGACCCCGTTTAAGATATTGCTGTTTGAAGAACGATTGCTTAAAAGAAACATGAAATGTAACGGTTTCCATAATGCCTGATGATGTTGTAATAGAGTTTTACTATATAAAGTTGCACCTAATGCTTTATAAAGACCATCGCGAACTTTTACAGTTTCCTGACCATTGATATAAACATATCCTGCATCAGTAAGTACTGCAAAGTCTACTTCGTCTTTTCCAACGGTAATGTTGAGTTCATCTTTAAAGTATTTTAAAGCAATATTGGCAGCATCAATACCAATCTGTTCCATTTCAGCATCAGTTAAATTACCGACAGTCGGTTTATAGTCAGGACTTCTTTGAGGTTTAGGCAAATTCAAAGATTTTATATAATTTAAATCCAAACCATGACCTTCAACAGCTTCAATTACATCATCATTTTCATCAGTTGTATTGGCAGCTGATCCTACTAAATAATAATAATCTTTATATGTTAAATTTGTTCCTTCATAACAAACTTCAACTAATTCAATTGGATTAGTATTTATTTTATTAATCCACCAGCTACAATATTTTAATTCTTCTAAACTTCCAGCATCAGGATTAATTCCTGTTTCTTGGGTAAATAGTTTTTTAGTTTTATTTGAATCAAATTTAAGAACAATTACATCTCCACGAGATGTTTTGGAGTTCCATCTGATAAAACCAAGCATACCTTCTTCAGCACCTTGGGAACTAGTATCAATTCCAACATATCCAGATTTACCAATTGTTGCATCTAAAAAGAATAAGACTGCATCATCATCAGATCCGCCCGGAAATCCTAAAACTTTATATGATGTTAAATCTCCTGCAACAGGAGTTTTTCCATCAATAGTGCTTTCTTTATATATTGGAGGGTAATAATATAATAAAGCTTTCACAATACTAAATCCGCCTAATGTTCCTTCACAGATATGTCCATGAAATGCCGCTTCCTGAAGTATTTCTTTTGGAACACCTGCATTCCATCCGTTTGCCAAGCTAGCAAATGCCCATGCATTTTCACTTGTAACTGAGTTAAAATATTTATTCCACTCTTCCTTGGTCATATCTTCTGAAATAGTTCCAAGATAACAGTAGTCAGTAGAAGAATTTTCAAAAACAGCTATTTTTAAAAGATTTCCTTTTTTAACAACAAATGCAAATGCAATTTTATCAAATTCACTTTGACGTAACATTAATACATTCGAATAAGCAATAGTATTATATTGGGAATTAAGAATTGCTTCAATTGCATCTTCACTGGTTATACCATTATATTTTGGTATTCCAGCAGTGGTTATAACAAGAATATCATCTGCAGATTTGAAATCTAATGCTTTATCTGCTGATTCAGTCACTTTCTGTCCTAGTTTGTATGCATCAGTAGCTTTCATTTCAAATCCAATATAAACATCAGCAGTATTTGGGTTAATTGTGATGTTTTTTGATTGAGTTATATAGCCTGCTGTTAGTGCATTGATAGTATATTTCCCATTTAAATGATTATTTGGTGACAATTTTAATATATACTGGTTTGTATTATTATCAAAAGCTTTTTCAAATGGCAGATTTCTTCCATTAGAAATTATTTTAAAATCAGTAACTATATTTTCATTGTCATTCGAATATTCATAATTTACATCTATATTCAAACGTATATCAGATTCTGTTTTATTATCCATATCATTAATATCTGTAGATACATTGTTTTCTGCAGATACTGCACTTAAACTAAATAGTATTAACATTATTAAGAATATAAAAAATAAAGTTTCTTTTTTAAAATCCACGTTTTTAATTTTGTATACCTCCCTATTTTTAGTGTAAATTTTTAATATTAAACATATTAAGAAATCTACTAGATAGGTGTATAAAGTAATACTTATATAAAAGTATTTATTACTAATTGGATTAGTAAGTAATAAAAATATTAGAATAATTATTACTAATTGTACATGTAAATAATAAAATTAAAAAAGTTATTGATATTGTTGATAAGACAAACAGTTTTAATGGTTTTATTTTTAATATGCTTCATTAAATTTTTTTATTATTTAGATTTAAATTAAATGCTTCATTCAGATTTATCAACAAGGATTTTAAAAATAAAAAGATAATATGAAATTTGGCAAAACCTGATTTTTAACTTTTAAAAAAAATTTTTTTAGAGTATTACTTATTTTTTAAACTTTTATGGTTTCTAGATTTAAAGCTATAAATTTTAAATTTTATAGACAAACATTTTAAAAAAAAGATGAACTTATTATAATATTCATTAGTTAAATATATTATAAATAATAATCATAATTTTACTTATTATTGATTCATAAAAAATAAAGGACTGTAAATATAATGGAATTATTATGGTTTTATATAGCACTTGTACTAGCTATAAGTGATATCATTCATACACAAATTGTTTGGAAGTTATTCAGTAACTTTTACATTGTTTTTGGTGGAATAGTCCATAATTCTGTTGATTCTAATGTAACTGCATGGTTAATTCATGAATTGATAGAGGCACTCTTTCACTTTTTAGTACTGTCAGCAGTATTTTTAAATTTAAAGATAGGGCTCTTAGCTGCTTTCATTCATCTTTTAATAGACATTACACACACATTATTCTTCAGTAATGTTGATATGAATGAGGTAGA
>CAYPJH010000060.1:0-2213 GCA_964411035.1 uncultured Methanobrevibacter sp.
CCAACCCCCTATATTTAGAGACCAAGTCTCACTTAGTTGCTTAGTGTCTCGCTCTTGCTGAGGCTGGCTTTGAACTTGGGATCCTTCTAGCTTAGCCCCCTGAGCCACTGGGATTACAGGTGTGCACCACTGCGCCCAGCAAAATATCATTGTTCTTATATTTTTCTTAAATTTTAATAATTTTTATACTCTTATTGCTAATAAGCATAGATTGCTTTTTAAAAGCATAATAGTTATGCTAAGAAGTATTTCCTCATAATACCATATAACATGTCTTTGCTTTTAGTAGATTGAGTAGTTGAATTTCATTTAGTGATTGTAATAATCTTGTGTATTTCCCCCTTTTAGTCAATGAACAGCAAATTTCCCAAAAGGTGAACAATTTCATGAAAGAAAATGAAGAACTAAAGCAGAAATTGTCAAATTATGAACAGAAGGTATAATTATTTTTTTTGTTTCTTTCTCCCTTGGTTCTAGCTTAAATCATTTCTACCTGTTTTAATTTAAAAATCGTATTTTAAAATTTTTGTTTCATTATTTCCTACAAATCATCCAAATTCTAAGCAGTCATATGTATTAAGTACTGCTTTCTTCTGGAAAAGGGTCACTTGTCTGGAAGTAACTTGTATAGTAGCACTATAATTTGTGTGTCTTAATTCTGAATGCTTTATTTACATAGATGAAGGAACAGGTCAAAGAAATCATGAAGCAAAATATGATTCTTTCTGAAGAAGCGACTAAATATAAGGTAAAAATCCCTTCTTTGGGGGGAATTACATTCTAAACTCAAAAGTAAATGTAATGAGTGAGTAATCTTGACACCTTTTTTTCCCAGGATAAAATGAAGCTTCTTGAAAAAGTTAAAGAACTTCTGGATGAGAGAGCTAAAAGTCTTCGTGTTATGTTAGAATCTGAGAGAGAAAAGAATCAGGACTTGGTAAGAGTTTTGCTGCTAAGTGTTACTGTAATTTGGCTTTTGAAATATTTTGTAAAATTGGTTAAGTTGAACTTAGTCCAGCTGTTAACTAAAGTAAGATTAGGAGTCAAGGAAGTTGAACCCACTTCTGCCCATTTTGTGGAACTTTTAAGTACTGATACAACAAATTATTTTTATGGGCCTAGGAAATATTTTTATTCTCAACCTTGGATAATTTTCATATTGCTTTGCTCTGCCCTTGGAAACATGCAGAACAACTAAAAAACTATTGTCCAGTTGAACAGTATTTGTTTACTTTTTACTTGAAAGAGTAATGAATTAATCAGTTTTCTCTACTTAAAAAAATTTTACTTACATATTTCATTTTCAATTTCTATAAGTTTCTGTAATTACATAAAAGTTGAAAAAGATAGTAGAGAGTGTGTTCTGAAATATCCTACCCCCAAGTAAGCTTGATCACCTAGCTGAGGTAGTATTTATCAGATTTCTCCACTGTAAAAATTCTTTCCAATCCTTTTCATATTGTATTCTTTGGAAGTTACCATGCACAGCCCACAGTTAAAGTATGAAGAGTTACAAGCTCAGGATGCAGCTCATGGTAGAGCACTTGCCTAGCATGCATGAGGCCCAGGATTCAGTCCCAGGCATTGCAAACAAAGATTGCAGAGTTATGTCCACTTCCTTAAGGAGCGAGTATCTTTATAAATTTTTTGGAATTCTTCTGTATGTGAGATTAGTCTATTCTCCCTTAAATTTTATCATTTTTTACTTCAGATAAGAAAATTTTAAAAATGATCTTGGGAAATTTTTTTCTCTATCACTAGAAAAAAATCTACTAATTTGAACTGGTTTACTTGAAACAGTAATTAATTAGTTAATTTTCTATACTTTAAAACATTTTATTTACTTATTGCATTGTGTTTTTCTATACTTTGACCTTTTTTTCTGTTTATCTCATAAACCGTAAGGTTGTGGATGCCATGAAATATTTATGACTTCATTTTCCCTCATCTCTTTCAGTTCTTGATTTTTTGCTTAGTCCAAAGCTGGATACCCTGCATTTACCTGAAATGTAATGGGATGGCTTGACAAATATTTTGTTGTGTTTATCTTTTTTAGTATATATGTGTATTTCTACTGAAATCCTAATGCATATTTTGTGTTCTGTTTTCACCTGGCAGATAATGGAAAATAAGAAATTGATAGAGAAGCTTAAAGAGGTCATTTCAGTGAATACTTCTGAACTTTCAGAGGTAAAGCTGCCAACTCTTGCTAA
>CAYPJH010000061.1:0-5997 GCA_964411035.1 uncultured Methanobrevibacter sp.
TGGATTGTTCAAAACTTTAATATAATATTATGATGTGTAAATATATAGTATATGAGAGGATAGAATGGAGAGTCTAGAAGCAGATATAAAAACTATAATTAATGATACTTACCCATATATTGAAGAGTTTAACCCTGCCCAAAAGGCAGTTATTGAATCAGGCTATTTGGAGGATAATGAGAATTATATTATTTCAATACCAACAGCTAGTGGAAAAACAGTTTTAGGAGTTTTAGCTGCTCTTAAAACAATATTAAATGGAGGCAAGGCAGTTTATGCTGCTCCATTACTTTCGATTCAAAACGAGAAGGTTAAGGAATTTAAAAACTTTGAAAAACATGGCATCAGTGTTGGAAAACATCCTTCAAGCGCTGATTTGTCTGTAATGGTTTTCGAGTCATTTGACAGCCTTACAAGATTTTCCTGGAACACCCTCAGAGAAGTAGATACTTTAATTATCGATGAATTTCATATGATTGGAGAGCATACCCGTGGCCCGACATTGGAAGCAGCAATTACAAGAGCCAAGATGATTAACCCCAATCTTAGAATAATAGCATTATCTGCAACACTTCAAAATATTGATGAAATAGAAAAGTGGCTTGAAAGTAAAACCATAACTCACGATTACAGGCCTGTCCCTCTTAATAAAGAGGTTTTGGATGCTGAGATGTTTTCAACTAAAAATAAAAATGATGTTATTGTGAAAATATTGGAAAAAGCTATTGAAGACAACTCACAGGCATTATCATTTGTATCTACTAGACGATTTACAGAAAGTCTTTCAACATATGTTGCTAAAAAAATATCCAAAAAAATCACCAAAGAGCAGAAAGAAAAATTTAAACAGGTTGCAGATAAGCTTTTAGAAGTTCCTAAAAAAAAGGGATCACTTCCAACTGCAACATGCATTAAATTGGCAGAAAGTGCTGAGAAGGGTGTGGTATTTCACCATGCCGGTCTTTTTAATGAGCAAAAGGAGATAATTGAAGATGAATTCCGTGCTGGAAATATTTTAATGATTGCAGCTACTCCTAGTTTAATGTACGGGGTTAATTTACCTTCAAAATCTGTTGTTATACGGGATTATACTCGTTGGACCAGTTCCGGTCCTGCCAACATTCCTGTTTTTGATTATGAGCAGATGTCTGGTAGGGCAGGCAGACCTCAGTATGATAGTGAAGGTAATTCCTATTTAATTGCTAAGACCATGGCGGAGGCAGCAGACTTATACGAAAGATATGTTGAAGGTGAAGTTGAGCCTACAAATTCCAAGATGGTTGATAATAAGGATGCAGTGTTTAAACAGATTATTGCACAGATTGCCAGCGGACTGTCTAAAAATGTTGATGAGTTAGCTGATTTTTTCACTAAAACTCTTTATGGTTTTCAGATGCATAACAATCCTTCAATGGAAATGTTTGCAAGTTACGGCATACAATCTGAAATTGAATCTGCATTAGAATTTTTGCTTGAAAACGGGATTGTCAAATTTACTCCTGAAGGATTGAAAACTACTGATTTTGGAAATTTAATATCAAAATCCAATTACGCCGTTGAAACTGCAGTTAAAATAAAAGAATATGTATCAAATATTGATAATTTTAATCCTTATGAGTTGATTTATGCATTGGCTGAAACCCCTGACATGCCATTGATTTCATTTAAAGGAAGAAAAAGCAAAGATCCTGTTAGTGAGAAACTATCTGAATCGGGAGTTTTTGCCATAAATATCGGCAATGTTGAAGCAACAACCGTCAGTTTAATTGAGTGGATAAATGAGAAAAATGAGTATGAAATTGAAAATGCATATAATGTATACTCTGCATCTACAAGACGGAGTGCATATGAAGCATCTTTACTTGTTAAGTTTGCAAAACAGACCATGGAAATACTTGGAAACTACAGTCTGCTTAAGGACCTTGACTACCTGTCAGCAAGGCTGTACTATGGAGTAAAAGAAGACATCATACCATTAGTAGTTGGAGTTAAAAGGCTTGGAAGAAAAAGAGCAAGAGACATTGTTAAAATATTTGGAAACGACTTAAGTAATGTAAGTGAAGATAATCTTAAAAAAATAGATGGTGTTGGAGAAAAGTTAGCTAAAAGAATAAAAGCGTTTAGTAAGGGAGAACTAATATAAAAAAAAGAAAAAACAGGAGAATATAATTATTCTCCAATAGCTATACCAAATCCATCAATAATTAATGCTACACCAATGATAATAGCTACATATACCGGTCCGAACATTGCAAAAAATCCTAATAAAAGTGTAATAATACCTAAAATTATGTTTAAAGCAGCTGCTCCTTTACTAAATCCTGGTTGGAATAATCTTGTAAATCCACCAATGATTATCATAAATCCAAATACATAAAGATAAATACTTACAAACAAGTCAAATACCAATACATTAAATAAAAGTAGATAACCACAGATCAATGCCAAAATTCCTAGAATTATATATGCTGCTGCAGCCGCTTTTGAAATTTTCCATGCACTTCCACAAGCTACAAAATAATAAACGCCTAAAATAATAAAAGATACACCGAATACTATAGATAATGCTAGATTACTTGCAAAAGGAAATACTAACATTAAAAATCCTAAAATAATTGCAATAATCCCGATAATTGTTTTATTTTCCATCTCTTTTCACCTCTTAAATTATATAAAAACATTCATGATAAATGTCTTTAATAAAAATTAATAGGGAAAACTAATATATAAATGTATGTTAAAAAAAGTTTAAAATGCAATAATCCCTATAATTGCCTTATTTCCCGTTTTCTCACCTTTTTAAATTATAAAAAAACATTTAAATAAATATCTTTAATAAAAAAAATAGTGAAAACCAATATTAAAATATATGTTAAAAAAAGTTTGAAGGATAATGGAATTATCCTCCACCTTCTGCTACATTTGAATTCAATTCGATATTTTCCAAATCTAACGCTTTATCTTTGATAGTATCGATGTCAACTTCCTTCTCACCAAATTCTCGAGTTTCTTTTAAATCTTTTTCATCCAATACTTCAAGTAAATTAGAAACATACCAGAGTCCTGTTTTATCTAATTTTACCCATCCGATATCATCTTCAAGTTTTAATTCAATAACCTTACCAATAGTGCCTGTGTTAACATAACGAACTTGAAAATCAATGTTAATTGGTTTATCACGAGCGTCCAATACTACCATTATTCACACCTAATCATCATCTTCACTTTTTACTGCATCAGAACTGTTTGGAAGTTCATTTTTAAGAATAATATAATCTCCTATAGCTGCAATATCTCCATATGCTACTTCAATTTGATCTTTAGAGAAGATATTTTTCTTTAAAGAAACAATGATTCCGTTAATTTGACCGGTTTCTGGTGAAAAGTCAACATCTTCTATTTTTCCAACAGCTTTTGCGTTATTATCAAGTACAGCTACTCCTTTAATTTCACTAATATACATACTATCACCTTACCCTTTAAATGTTTATATTCTTAAAAGATATACATAAACATTAAATTAAAACATATATAAAATTAACTATAAATACTGGTGATTAATTATGAAGAAAGCTTGCCGAATAATTATTGATGATATAATTACTGGAAAAATATCTACTCGGCGGGAACTAGAAGTTGAAAAAAGACAATTATGTCGAGATTTAAAATTATCCAAGTTCATGAGTAATTCTAATATTTTAGAGTATGCTACACCAGATGAAAAAGAAATCGTTTCAAATATTTTAAAGAAAAAACCGACAAGAACAATGTCTGGCGTAGCTATTGTGGCTGTAATGTGCCACCCCCATGAATGTCCTCATGGAAGATGTTTCTACTGTCCAAAAAGCGATGTTGCACCACCAAGCTACACTGGTGAAGAACCTGCAGCTTTGCGGGGAAGGATGTTTAAGTTTCATCCATATATCCAAACATTTAACCGTTTAAAACAACTTAAAAAAATCGGGCATCCTATTGACAAAGTGGAACTGATTATAATGGGCGGAACATTTCCGTCAAAAGATCTTTGTTACCAGGAATGGTTTACCAGCCAATGCCTAAAAGCAATGGTTGATTTTGGATTAATTCTTGAAAATGAACCTGATAGTGACAGCTATGAACTTAGGGAAGATAAAATCAGTAGTTATGAAAAAGGCATTCTTAAAACATATCCTCCAAATGATTATTGCTTAATTAGCGATGTTCAAAAAGCCAATGAATCATCAAAGGTCAGGTGTGTTGGAATGACATTTGAAACACGTCCAGATTACTGCCGTCAGGAACATGTTGACAGAATGCTTAAAATGGGAGTTACCCGTGTTGAGCTAGGTGTTCAAACCCTTTACGACAATATATATGAAAAAATTAAACGTGGACACACAATACAGGACACGATTGATGCAAATAGAATTCTTAGAGATTCAGCTATAAAAGTAGCAATGCATATGATGCCAGGATTGTTTTTAACACCCGAACAAGATTTGAAAATGTTTAAAAGGTTATTTGAAGATGAAAACTTCATGCCCGATATGATTAAGATATATCCTGTTCTTGTAACAAAAGGTAGTGAACTGTATGATTTGTGGAAAAGTGGAGGTTATGAGCCCTATAGTGATGAAGAAGCCGTTGATTTAATTGTAAAAATCAAGAAAATACTTCCTAAATGGGTTAGGACAATGAGAATCCAGCGTGATATTCCTTCAAAGCTTATTGATGCAGGGGTTAGAAAATCAAATCTTGGAGAATTGGTCTATAATCGTTTGGAAGAAGAAAATATTAATTGTAAATGTATTAGATGTCGTGAAATTGGACATAAGAAAACTAGTAAACAATATGGTCTTGATGATTTTCACTTATTTGAAGAAAAATACAATTGCTGTGAAGGAGTAGAAAGATTTATTTCATTTGAAGATGAAAATGAGGAAAGTATAGCCGGATTTTTACGATTACGTATGCCGTCAAACAATCCTCATAGATTAGAAATTACTCCTGAGACTGCATTGATTCGTGAATTGCATGTTTATGGCAATATGATGGAGATTGGTAAATCAAACAGCAATATAGGTCAACATTCAGGGTTTGGTGAAAGATTACTTAAAAGAGCTGAAAACATCGCTATTGATGAAGGTAAAAATGAAATTCTTGTAATTAGTGGAATTGGATCTAGAAATTATTATCGTAAATTCGGCTATGAGAGAAAGGGACCTTACATGGCTAAAAAACTTTAAACAAACTTTTATATAGTAGTTCGTATATATACTAACTAATCATTATTATTATTGAAGGAGATAAAATGTATAGAATAAAAAACTCAAACGAATTAGCAAACTACATAGAATATGCTAATCTCAGCAACCTAGCAACAGAAGAAGAAATGAAAGAATTTCTCAAAAACACAGAAGAATATGATTTTTACGGAATAACAATCAATCCAAGATTTGTTAAACTAGCTTGTGACCAATTAAAAGATAAAAACATAAACATCTCTACAGTAATAAGCTTCCCACTAGGATTCGACACAACAGAATCAAAAATAGCACAAGCAAAAATAGCTATAAAAGAAGGAGCAAACGAAGTAGCAATGGTAGCTAACCTATCAGACATAAAAGAAGGAAACTACACAGCAATCGAAGAAGAAGTAAAAAAAGTAAAAGAAGCAATAAACAATAATACACTAAAAATAATAATTGAATCAAAAGCTTTGGAAGATGAAGAAAAAATAAAAGTCGCACAAGCTATCGAAAATGCAGGAGCAGACTACATAGAAACAGCAACAGGCTTTGTAAGTCCAAATACAATCTACGAAGATGTAAATACAATAAACATTATACAAAAATACGCTCCTAAACTAAAAATCAAAGTAACCGGCGGTGTACATCAATATAAAATAGCTAATCAATTACTAACTGCCGGAGCAGATCTTATCGGTTCTGATGAAGGTTACACTATAGTAAAAGATTATCATGCTTTAAGAGAAAATACAAAAATTACACCAAAACC
>CAYPJH010000062.1:0-1997 GCA_964411035.1 uncultured Methanobrevibacter sp.
AGGGATGCTTTACCACCAAGCTATACCCCCATCCCTTTTTAAAAATTTTGAGACAGGGTCTAGATGAGTTGAATTTGCAATCCACCTGCCTCAGACTCCCAAGTCCTGGGATTACAGATGGGTGCCACTGCACTTAGCTGATTCTTATTTTCTTGTCAGGTGACAGATTTAGGATGATGGGTGTCAACAACCATAGAGGGATGAACAGAGACAGAATAGAGAGATGCAGATATTAGAAAGGGCCAAGACCACACATGAACCAATGATGAGACAAACTTTTTGTTATAATCAATGACTAGTCCAATTCTGCATACTTGAGGTTCAAAATAAAAAGCAATTTTAAGAGATGATTAAAAAAGATGAATTATTGGGCTGGGATTGTGGCTCAGCGGTAGAGCGCTTACCTAGCACAGGTGGGTCATGGGTTCGATTCTCAGCACCACATAAAAATAAAGGCATTGTGTTGTGTCCATCTACAAAAAAAAATTTTAAAAAAAGATTCTCTCTCTCTCTCTCTCTCTCAAAAAAAAAAAAGATGAATTACTGATTAAGACATTTAAAATATACAGAATTGCATTTATAAAACACAACAGATCATTAAGCAGGATACATCAAATTTTAATTCTTTAGGGACATCTCAAAGAAATGGAACTATACCTTCACCAGAATATTAAAATTTTAAAAAGTTCAAGCTGCCTAACCTCTTCTTGAATATACAGTAATAGTAAGGGAGATGCTCTTAAATTATTCATGGAATATTGAAGAAACTTGGAATTTCCTTCTAGTGTAAATCCATACTAATGAGGAGTGTTAGACCTTCAAAATTAAGCAGAGATAAGCACATAAATAGCTGTAAAACAAGATGCACCACAGGAAATTAGTACAAAGTAAATGAAAATATTCATGTAATAAGATACTATGAAAAAATTACTTTCCTATTAAAAAACCCTAGCACTTTTATGGTTCAGATTCCTTGGCACTATGAAATGCATATTTTTTAATTAACAAAGTTTAAAATAACAAAGATGACAGTAACATAGAAATGTCTCTTAAAAATTCTATTAGAGTGGATTCTATCTCCTTGAAGTTTCCTTAATAACAAAGCCAACAGAGAAACTGTATCAAGTTGGAAATGAAGCAAATTAAAAACCTTCACTACATCTTTAAAGAATATCTGAAATGACCATTAGCAAGTGTAGGGAAAATTCGATAGAAAAAATTCATAAAGCAATCCTTACCCAAAAAAGTGAGCCTGTGGAACCTTGGAAAAGAAGGATGGAAATTTTCCAAAAGACTCAGTGGGGAGCCCCCGCCCCCCTTTTCAGTGCCTGTCACAGTGTTGTCAAGGAGAGATGCTGCTGAGGTCCCTGGGGTTTTACTTTTGTCTTCTTTGGTCTAGTACACTGGAAAATGAATTCTAACGTGTTTGTTTTAAATGCAGTGATATGGAGATTTTTAACTACCTTCTCTTTGTGCAAATGCTCTGTGATATGTACCTTATAAGCATGCACATACAGACATATATGAGTGTTTGCATACATACAAACACTCATTCACAATGAAAACTATGTAGCACATTTAGAAACAAGGGAACATACTGAGGATGCTACCTGAGAAAGCATAACACAAAACAATACATATAGTTACAAAATATGTCTCTCTATCCTGGAAATAGAACAGGCTAAAATACAAAAAGTTGCTGTGTTAGAGAAATAGGAGGGTTCAGAATGACTGTTATCTTTCAAAACAACTTTGGTGGGATTGTATACTGTCATTTCAATATAAATTTGAAAAAAGTGTTTAGGAAAAAATAAAAACAAAAGTCATTCTCATTACCCACATGTTGAGGGAGTTGGATACAAAATTCTCTGCAGAATTTCTCAATATTCTAATTCCCAAATTCTACCCCTTACCTGTGGCTTTGCTTTGTGTGATTTTAGTTACCCATGGTTCAAAAAGATTATATGGAAAATTCCAAAAATAAACAATTAATAAAT
>CAYPJH010000063.1:0-1530 GCA_964411035.1 uncultured Methanobrevibacter sp.
AAAGCTCCATTATTAGTAATAGCTCCTCCAACATTTTTAGTTGTAATGTTACCGGTGATTGGATCTATACAACTGCTTGTAGAGTTACCATTGATGAAAGTAATGTCTTTAATAATTACATTTTTACCTTCAGCAATATTAAATATTGAAACTTTACCAGTAGCATCAATAGTATGGCCTTTTCCATCTATTGTTAAATTTTTATTAATATTAATAGGGCTATTATCATCAGCACTATTATATTTATAGTCCTGATTTAATCCTACAGTAGTTCCTTCTTGTGCATCAGCAATGGTTTTATTGAGTTCTGTAAAAGAACTGGAATCATCTGCAGATGCGTCCGCAGGATCTGCTGCGGAAACTGTAGAAATAGATAAAGCACATATTAATACTAATAATATTGCCAATATCTTTTTATTCATTATTTTCCTCCATGAACGAAAAATTACTTTTTTAAAAAATTATATGACTTTTTAAAAAAAATGATATAGCAAACACCATATCACTTTATAAATTTATAATAAAGTATATATAAACCTATCATTTTAATACTTTAAATCTATCATTTATATGTTTATAAACCAGCATAATATCTATCATTAATATATTAATAAAATAAGAATAATTCAAAATTCAGGTGATTGGATAATCGGCTGATTTTTAACCTGAATTCTTTTCTTTTTATTTTTAATTTAAAAGTAGCAAAAATACATATATCTGGGCAAATTACCATAATAGACATATTCCTAAAAAATACAAAACTTTAGAGATATCTTATCTGATAAACAACATATAACTTCAGGATTTTATTTCGAAGTTTAGATAATAAAATCAATTCAGATTTTAACAGTGATGATAAATCTATTAGGAACCTTAAAACACATTTTAGTACTGAAAATATTCGTTGCCGAGATGTAAATCCCACAAGACTTTTAAAAAATGGTTTATTGTAAACAAAAACTAATTTTTTCCAGATATTTGACAATCTACATTCACCACTCAGAAAAAAATATAGAATAATGATATTAAATACAATCGTTTTCATCAAATCAGATAATTGGAAGAACCTTTACCCGGACTTTTCAGACCAGGCAAATAAAAATAAAATGCATTAGTAAAATGAATATTGACAATACATTAAATTTTGCAAATTCCAACAAACAAACAATCAAAAGAGAATTTGCAAATCAATAAAAATGTTTCTGCAGAAATTAGAGCATTTTTGGAATAATTTAAAGCCCCCACAAAATCATAAAAATCATCCATAAGTTTTTTTTAAAAGGGACAACAACATGATTAAAATATGAAATTTTTAAAATAAAAGGAGCATGCTTTTCAAGTATTAAAACACAGCAAAAGTTTTAAAAAAAATAAAAAGGGGTAAGTATAAAAATTAGGGAATGTACCCCTCTTTTTTTATACTTATGGTGTTATTGTGACTTTGTTTGAGATAATTGCACCGTTATCGTTGCAGATAGTGGTGATGATGTATTCTCCGGGTGCGAGGTTAATATTTAATCCTGCGTTTCC
>CAYPJH010000064.1:0-2308 GCA_964411035.1 uncultured Methanobrevibacter sp.
AATTAATGAAACAATTTTGTTTCTAATTTGAATTCCATGATCAATTTCAAGATGATTATTTGCTAATTTCTGCCTATAACTTTCTAAAAGTTCATCTTTTCCAGTGATTAAGTATAATTTTTTAAGCAATTTTTGTATATGTACTTTATTGTCACCAATTTTAGCTATTGGAACATTTTCGACGATTCTATTAATTAATACAGGTTTTTCGCCTTTAGAATTAAGTTTATTGTTATCAAGAATTTGTTTTAATTGTTGGTCATTTAATTCATTTAATTTATCTTTTATATCGTTTATTTCTCTATCAACTTGATCAATTAAATTAATAATTTCATTCTCGCTAATGTTAGAAACAATTTGGTTAATGAGAGATGTTGAATTTCCATTTGGTTGAATATTTTTTAATTGAAGAATTCTTACAAGTTTATTGTCTCTAAATCTTTTTAAAATTTCTATAATTTCATACTTTTTACGTAAATTATATTCTATTATGTTTAAAGTGGCAATTTTTGATGGAACATTTTCAAGTATTCTCTTTTTTAATTGTCTTTTATTCCCATTGGTTGGCAAATTGTTAGCTTCCAATATAACTATTAAATCATCTTTATTTAAACCGTTTAAAGTTCTTTCAAAAGAATTTTTATAAGTATCATACTTTTCAGGTGAGTTATATGGCAGGTTACCATTTTTAATAGCTCTAAAGGTAGAATCTGCTAATGCAAAAATTTCTCTATATTTATCCATAAGCATATCTTTAAGTTCTTCAGGATTCACATTTCTAACTTTATCAGGGTGATATCTACCTAAAATTTGTTTACGTGCTTTTTTCAATTGTTTTTTATTAAAACCAGGCTTAATTGGAAGAATTTCAAAGGCAGTGTTTATTTCTAACATTTTTGTCCTCTAATTAATTATTGATAAAACAATATATACAAAATAATATAAAACTATATATTATTATATGTTGAAAATATTAATTAAAGTCTTTGTAACTAGGGTTATTTTATGTCTAAATATGTTGATAAAGGAAATGAATTAGAAAATGAAGGTAATTTAGAAGGTGCATTAAATCGTTATGAAATGGCTTTAGATGATCCCTATTGTCCATTTGATATTAGATACCACATGGGAAGGGTTCAGAATAAATTAAGAAATTATAAAGAATCTTTAAGCTGTTTCGACACTGTTTTAAACATGGATGATAATCATGTTGAAAGTTTATTCGGTAAAGGAATTTCCTGTTTGGGATTAAATAGGTGGGATGAAGCTTTGGATTTATTTTTAAAAGCCAAAGAAATTGATGATACTAATGCTAACTTTTATTATTATATTTCAATAATTTTACAAAACAATAAATATAATGCAAAAGAATATTATTCTAAATTTATGGAACTTGACAATGAAGAATTTGAACAGAATAGAAAAGATTATAAATTTGGAATAAAATTCGAAGATGCTGAATTAAGACTAGCTAAAAATCAAAAAATTAATATAAAAGATTTTGAGCATGTGTTAAAATCCTTTGAACTAAAAGATGATGAAATTGATAATTATTTGAAGACATTACCTTATGAGGAATTAATTTCAAAAATCAATAAACTAAATGATTTACATCACAAGAAAAATGAAAAAAGAATCATTAGAAACCAATATTTAAAATTAGGATTTACTGATAAAGATTTAGATGATTATTTCATGCGTGATAATGTGGATGTTTTAAAAGAAGACATTATATCAAGAACTAATGATAATCCATTTCCTGATAAAACAGAAATTGACATTCCATTAATTTATGAAGATATTTACAAATATATTTTTAAAGAGCTTATTATTGAAGAAAAGCAAACACACCCAGCTAAAAACAAAAGAAGAATTAAAGATCCTGCTAAAGCTGTTGAAAAAATATTTAAGCACCATTATAATAAAATGATGAAAGCAGTTTCCCGCGGTGAGTTTGAAAGTGCAAAAAAATATTCTGATTTTGTTGATGAATCAAAGATTTTAAATGAATCCTTAAAAGTCAATTTCATATATATGAAAGGATTAATCATGTCTAGTTTGAATTTAGATTTAAACAAGGTATTATATGAATTTGGCATGTTAGAAAAAGATTACCCTGAAATAACTAAAGATAATAATTATTTGTATAATAAAAATAATATCGAAAATTATTTAGAAAAAAGTAATCAAGAGCTGATTAAATGAGTGAAAAAATATTAGGTATTGATTTAGGGACAAGTAATTCCGCTGCTTGTGTATTTATTGATGATAAAGCAACAATGATTCCAAGTGCAGAAGGACACAGTAT
>CAYPJH010000065.1:0-1594 GCA_964411035.1 uncultured Methanobrevibacter sp.
CATGTTTAATATTTTCAGTTAAAACATCAGAACGAACAGCTTGTTTAATGGAAAGTTCTTTACCTCTGGATATGCTTCTTTCAAGTTGATAGCTCATATCTCTTGTTAGGCTTGTAAATGCAACTCTGAATAAATCTTCCATTAAATCTCCAGAAACTCTAAGCCTTTTATTAGTGTAATGGTCCTTATCATGAGGCTTTCTTTGTTCATGAATAACTTGAAGTAACATTTCAGTCATTTCAGCAAGATAAGTAGCTTTATCCAAACGTCTTTCTTTTTCAATACCCATGTGAGGTAATAAGTAACGGTCAATAACATCTTTTGCACGTTTGACACGATATTCTTCAGTCATACCTTTAGCTACACGATTACCGATATATTTAATAGCTGAAAGCTGTAAGTACTCTCTTCTTTCTTGTGCATCCATTCCTTCCATTTCTTTTTCATCTAGTTTTAATGATGGATCAGATACTTCAATATCGTCTGCAATAATCATTTGGAATTGGAAATCATCAGTAATTGCAGTGATAATTTCTTGATCTGTAGCAAATCCTAATGCTCTAAGTAAAATTACAAGTGGAATTTCACCTGGAACATATGGGAAAGATATTCTTAAAAATACATTTTTTTTACGTGGCTTCTTATATTCCAAAGAAATCCTTGCTCTAAAACCACTTTTAATTGAAGTTACAATAGCTTTAGCTCGTCTTTCTTCAGGTTCATTAATACGCTCTAGAATAATTTTATTCGGAGCAATTTCTTCCATTGTTACAACAGCCCTTTCAGAACCGTTAACAATAAAGTATCCTCCTAAATCCTGTGGGTCTTCACCCTGTTCAACCAATTCTTCATCGTCAAGACCTTTTAAATGACAAATATCTGATTTAAGCATTACTGGTAACTCACCAATATATACTTCTTCAAATTCATTGTCTTCACCTTCTGCATTTAATGCCATTTCTAAATACATATGTGCAGAATCATTTAAATTTCTAAGTCTTGCTTCTGTAGGATAAATAGTACTTCTTGAACCATCAGCTTCTTTAGTAAATGGCTTTACAATACGTACTTTACCTGTTTTTAAAGTATATTTACCATCTTCTAAAGTAATAGGTTCAGTAATATCAATGATATTTTGTATCCTATTGTTTACAAAATCATTATATGATTTAATATGATGATCAACTAAATCATATTCATCGAAAAATGCATCAACTAAATCCCAGTTATTTCCTGTCATAGACATCCTCCAGCATCATGTAAGATAATAATTAACTAAATAAAAATAAATAATAAGATTAGGAATAGGTAAAAAAATTCTTATTAATAATTCATTTGATTATCATTCTTAATTTACTCCTAACTATCTTCGTTTAGATAATTCCTCTCAAATCAAGTTCAAATTTATTATATATCGAATTTCATAAAATAAAAAAAATTGAATCCATATATTGATTAAATTTACACACACTCTAAAATTATATAAAATAATCCTTACTCTTCAACAATCCTGTATGTAACAAAAGTACCTGCAGTAGGACTATTATCACGTGTAATTCTTAATATATTGCCTTCTTTAACATTATGACCATTA
>CAYPJH010000066.1:0-2667 GCA_964411035.1 uncultured Methanobrevibacter sp.
ATTTCGGAGCATTAGGCTATATAGTTGGCCAAAAGGTAGGTGGAGATGTTCCATATTTCACCTTAAAAAATACTCCGGATAATAATGATTTAAAAACATTAGGTGCAGCACTTGCATCATCAGGTTCTGTTGCATTGTATCATATTGAAGATATAACCCCTGAATTTGACGCCGCAGATAAGGATAATGCATCTAATAAGTTATCAATAACAAAAGATGACATTGCAAACACTCGTGAAAAATTAACAACTACTGATAAAACTCCTGATTTAATATGTTTAGGATGTCCACATGCTTCTCTGGAAGAAATTAAAAAAGTTGCTTCAGTTGTTAAAGGCAAAACAATTAAAAATAAATTATGGATTTGCACATCAATTAGTGTAAAAGCATCAGCAGATAGAATGGGCTATACACGAACAATTGAAGAAGCCGGTGGAAATGTTGTTTGCGATACCTGTATGGTGGTTGCTCCAATAGAAGACATGGGATTTGAAGTTATTGGAGTAAATTCAGCAAAAGCAGCTAATTATGTTCCATCAATGTGTGGTCTTGATGTAGTTTATGGGGATATAGAAGAACTAATCAAATTTCAATAAACTTGAGGCATAATATGGAAAATATAAAGTTACTGAATCCGAATTTTTTCTTTTTAAAAGATTCTTATTCTGAATTATATGACTTATGTAAAAAAATGGATTTGGACATTATTAATGAGAAATATAATCATTCTGTTGTAATATCTGGAAACATTCTTGAAATCCTTCTAAAAACAGTTTTAAAAGCTGATGATGATTTGGATAAGCTTATTGATAAGATTTGTAAATTAAACTCTACTGCTTCTGAAATAGGTTTATATATTAAGGATATTAGGACAAATAGCCAAAGAGCTGTTCACAATTCAAGAAGATTTTCCAAAAGCAAAGCACTTAAAAATGCAGAATTAGTTTATGAAGTAACTTCTTATTTTTTATATGAAGGAGTCATGCCATTAAACTCATATCAAGCCCCCCAATACTATGATGATTGGGTTAAAAAAGAAATTGCAGACATAAGAGATTTGGAAGAGTATGAAACAGCTTTAGAAAAAGAAGTTTCAGATAAACCTATAGAAACTCAGAAAGATATAAATTTAAATTATTTTGATATGGCTGCATCAGGGGATAGTGGACATTTGGAAACTCCAGAAGATAGTAATATCAAACCTGAGAAAAAGTCTTCTAAAAAAGTTGTAATTAAAATTAAATCAGAAAAAACTCCGGTTATCCGTTTTATCATACCTGAAGATATGGTCGATGAATTCAATCCAGTTATCGATATTGATTATGTTGAAGACTAAAGTATTTTCTAAAGAAAAACCAATAGTTAATTAAAAGTCTGGAAAATAAAAAAACAGTGAAAATTTTAAATTAAAATAATATTAAAAGGAAGTTTATTATGAATTGTTTAGTTGTAGGTGCAGGAAATGCTGGAAGACCTGTTGCAAGATTACTTAATAGTCAAGGAGAAAATGTCACCATATCAGATTCCAAAACAATCAATGAGTTTAAAGAAGATGTTCAAAAGATGCTAAGACAAATTGAAAAGGAAGGCGTTACTCTTGACTTGGGAAATCCGGATCCTAGTATTGATAAAATCGACATGGTTTACAAAGCACCTAGCCTACCTGAATCATCACCAATAGCTAAAAAAATTAAAAAAGCTAATCTAATGGTTTTATCAAATGAAGAATTTTCCCATATGGTCAATGAGTTGATTCCTGTAGATATTATTGGAATAACCGGAACAATGGGAAAAACCACAACTACCTATATTACAACAGCTATTTTCAAACAGGCAGGATTTAAAGTCTGGTCCTGCTCATCACTTGTAAATAATCTTGTTAGTGAAGCAATTATTGATGGAATCGTTAAAGGCAAAGCACAGGATTGTGATGTAGCTATTTTTGAACTTCCACATGGAACCATTGGTTTATTGGATAATCTGGATATTAAAATAGGACTTTTAACAAATATTGCAGAAGACCATCTGTCTGAATTTAATGGAAGTCTTGAAAAGTATCAGGAACGTAAGCTTATTTTAGAGCGCATGAGTGAAACATTTATTTCCAATAATTCCTGCAGGGATATTATTGAACCGATTAGAGAAAATACTATTTTTTATGAGTTAAACAATCATGATAGTCCTGCACAGTTTACCGGATTTGAGAAAAAAGATAGCTTAACAATAAAATATGATAATGATGAGTTTACAACACCGTTTCATATGATGAGCTATTTTTTTGAAAATTCACTTGGAGCTTCTGCACTTGCATTGACTTATGGAATTTCAAAAGAGGATATTATCGATGCATTATCTGAATTTAGGGGTTTACCTGCACATATGCAAGATTTAGGAGATTATAATGGTCGTCAAGTTATTTTAGATTCAGCATTTCTATATGATGGAATGAAAATCACATTGGAATACTTTAAAGATGATAATGTTGTACTGTTTTTAGATCATTTTGATACATTATCTAAAAGGGATAAAAAAGAGGTAGGCCAGTTAGTTGGAAAATATGTTGATACAGTAATAGCCAGTGGTTTTAATGAAGTAACTCAGGAAGTGGAAATGGATGCTGCATATGAGATTTTAGATGCAATTGAAAATGAAAATGCTACTAAAGTT
>CAYPJH010000067.1:0-2030 GCA_964411035.1 uncultured Methanobrevibacter sp.
GGCATAAAGATGATAAAAAACCTGGATGGTGGGAAATCATTATTGGTCCGGGTAAATCATTAGATACCAATAAATATTTTATAATATGTTCAAATGTACTAGGTGGCTGTAAAGGAACCACTGGACCAAGTTCCATAAATCCAAAAACAGGAAAGGAATATGGGATTGATTTTCCGGTCATAACAATTAAAGATATGGTTAATGTTCAAAAAATGCTAATTGACAAATTAAACATTGAAAAACTATTAGCTGTTGTTGGAGGATCAATGGGAGGGATGCAAGCTTTACAATGGATAGTATCATATCCTGAAATGATTAAAAAAGCAATTTTAATAGCTACTACTGCTCGTTCATCACCTCAGCAAATTGCCTTCAATGAAGTAGGGCGACAATCAATTTTTTCAGATCCGAACTGGAATAATGGAGATTATTACAGTTCAGGCAAGAAACCTAAAAATGGACTTGCTGTTGCACGTATGGTGGCTCATATTACATATTTAAGTGAAGAATCAATGTATCTTAAATTTGGAAGGGATTTACAGGATAAGGATGAAATAACTTATGATTTAAATATGGATTTCCAAGTAGAAAGCTATCTTCATCATCAGGGAGAAACATTTGTTAAACGATTTGATGCAAATAGCTATCTTTACATTACAAAAGCCGTCGATTTATTTGATCTTTCAGTAGAAAATTCATTAATAGAAGGATTAAAAAATATTAAATCTAAAATTAAAGTAATATCAGTTGATTCTGATTGGTTATATCCAATAGAACAGGGTATGGAAATAGTTACTGCTTTAAATGCAAATAATATTGAAGTATCATTTTCTGAGTTAAAATCAAGTTATGGACATGATGCATTTCTTTTAGAAAAATCACAATTAGACCATATTATATCAAGATTTTTAGCAGATAATGTTGTAGAAGATTTAATGACAGTCAATGTTCCAACCATTAAACAAACCTCAAATATTAAAGAAGCAGCTAAATTAATGTTAAACAAACAGGTTACTCATCTTCCAGTTGTGGATGATGAAAATAAATTAATAGGTATTGTTACAAGCTGGGATTTATCTAAAGCTATTGCAACAAATACCAATTCTTTAAATGATATTATGACAACCTCAATTAAATACTGTCATAATCAAGATTCAATTGAAGATATTGCATATAAAATGAAAAAACATGATATTTCATGTTTGCCGGTTATTAGTGATGACTTTAAACTTGAAGGATTAATAACAACAGATCAAGTAAGCCATTTAATTTCTAATTATAAATAAAAGACTCATAAAAATTATGAGTCATTTATAGCTTTTTCTAATGCTTGATCAATATCAGCTATTAAATCTCTAACATCTTCAATTCCAACAGACAGCCTAATAAAATCAGGAGTAATTCCACTTTCCAATAATTCTTCAGAATTCATATTTGAATGTGTTGTAGTAGCCGGGTGAATTACAAGGGATTTTGCATCAGCAATATTAGCTACATGAGATAATAACTCTACACTTTCAATAAATTTCTTACCTTCTTCAAGCCCTCCTTTTATTCCAAAACTGACAACACACCCATAGTTTCCATTAAGGTATTTTTCAGCCATTTCATGATTTTTATTTGCTTTAAGCCCTGGATAGTTAACCCATGAAACTGCAGGATGATTTTCTAAGTGTTCTGCTATTTTCAAAGCATTTTCACAATGCTGGTTAACTCTAATTGATAATGATTCTGTGCTTTGAAGTATCATAAATGCGTTTATTGGACTTAAAACAGTTCCTAAATCTTTCATTAGGTGTGCTCTTGCTTTCATGATATAAGCTTTTTCTTTAAACTGTTCACTGTAGATAAGACCGTGATATGCTTCATCAGGTTCTGTAAACTGTGGAAATTTCCCGTTTGCCCAGTCAAATTTTCCACCATCTACAATCACACCACCCATATTAGTACCTGTTCCTGAGAGGAATTTTGTTGCTGAGTGAACAACAATATCAGCACCATGGTCTATAGGCCTTACCATTGTTATAGCA
>CAYPJH010000068.1:0-1651 GCA_964411035.1 uncultured Methanobrevibacter sp.
GATAATTATTGTTATATACATATTTATGTACATACATACATGCATGCAATATAAGATAAATACTGACATCTTGCCTGTTTTTGTTTGCTTGTTTTGTTTTTGTCACAGAAAAGGAACAGAAGGATTATAAAAGTCAGAATACCTGAAGTTCTGTGGTGAAACTGTCTCTCCTAGAAACTGCTGCATTATTTAAAGAGTATCAAAGAAATGAATTTTAAAAATACGTTTTGTACTTTCAGGTTTCTTCTTTTATGCTTTTCATTTGGTGTGTTTTGATCATATTCTTTAACTTTCCTCAATTCCTCCCAGATTCCTGTGAACCCACCTTCATGTTATTTTACTTTCTGAAATGACAGACTCTGGAAATCCACCATGGAGGGCCTCAACCTTCCTGGGGATCTGAGTGGAGTTTAGGTGGGGGACTGGGGGGACTGGTGGAGAGCTTCCGGATTTTGTATGCATATAGTGATTTGTTTTTTGTTCTTAGGACTTTATGTTGGGTGCTATGAAGGTATACGGGTTAGTATGTCTTGGCTACTTTAGAAGATTGCTCTACTGAAGGGGGATGCTAACCGTCAATTGGATCAGGGTGTTGGTAGTAGCTAGGTATTTAGGAGCACTATAGACGGCCTCGAAACATTCACCTGTTTGCATTTAGACAGTTACACGAAATGGAGGACGTAATGCTTGGGATGAAAGTTGGGGGGAAGGGAAAGGAAGGTGCTCTTGAAAAGTAAGAAGGAGGGGGAGTTAGATAGCATAGAGGAGAATGGAAAGAACAATAAAACTTGGAAGGGGAGAGAAAGAGGGAAAAAGGGAGAGAAAAGATAAAATAAAATAAGAAATAAAATTAGGTCTTAGAGATCCATTTTCTTCGCTTCCCGTAGGCAAAGCTGTGCCCTCCGGTCTGAGATTTGCCCTCAATGTGTCAACAGCAATCCCTGTAAGGCGGCTCCTGGGAGTCTCTCAATCCTGTTGGTCCAGAGCCGTTTCACTTCTACAGCCCCTCCTCCCCTTCCTCCTGCCAGCCAGCCAGGTCCTGTGCACCGGAGGAGGTTCTCCAAGGATTTGGTTACACTTTCAGCCCCTCTGGGTGCTCTATTTCCCTAATGACTGAGCACTCTCTCTGTCATTCATCTAAGCCCCAGTGCTGTGGAGCTGTGTTCTGGGAGTCAATAGTTTAATTTTTCCTGACCCCTTTGGTGGGCACACCTTCGGAGTCTGGCGGCTAAGACCATTGGTGTCGCCACTGGTGGAAATGGGAGTTGGGGGTCGAGGATCCCATCTGCTTCCCTCAGCCCCTACAATCACGACCACTCCGCTGGCAGTAGGAGGAGTTGGGGGTCTGGAGTGTCCTCTGTTTCCCTCCGCCCCTACTGTCACGCCCTCTCAGTTGGCGGTTGGGGGAGTTGGGGGTGGGGAGTCTTCTCTGCTTCCCTCCGCCCCTACAGTCACACCCACGTCACTGGCAGTATTGGGAGTTGGGGGTCGAGAGTCCTTTGGCCCTTACAGTCACGCCCACGGAGAGATTTTGAAGTTTCCCGGTTGTTTGTATCTGATGCGGGTGGGAGTCACACACCTGCTAAAGTAGATTCCGCTGGGAAGGAATCTCTTTGGCCGAACTTTGGTGACTTCCCCTCTCTGCAATGGC
>CAYPJH010000069.1:0-1531 GCA_964411035.1 uncultured Methanobrevibacter sp.
TTAGTAACCTAGCTAGTGAAATTAATAAGCTCACATTTCTATCAGGAAGAGATAAAAAAAGATCCTCTTCTCGTTACGCCCATCGGTATTTGTCTGAACTTTTATGATCAAAAGAATCATTTTATTATGGTTCAGTTTAATGAAGAGAGAATTAAGCTGTATAACAATGCCCATTTAACCCTGGTAGATGCTGCAATGCAGGCAAAATTCCCCAATGCGGATTTATTTCCGAAGCGGGGAAAAGAACTGAACTTTACGGTAAATGGAGTAAGCCGGATGCAGCGGGGGGCTCTTGGGGAAGCAGCAGTTATTACCATAAATGACCATAGCGCCAGCTTAAATTCGCCTATACAGGCAAATGATAAGATTACGATTGTCCCTTCTACAACGGGGGAAGCAGCAAAGCTTTCGATGGAAGAACTTCCGGAGTACAAGGGTGTTATTCATGTACAGGTAAACGGAAAGCACAGTGAGTGTCCTAAGTATATGCAGGTGAACGGGGAACTTGTCTCAAACTTCTATGAGATAAAAGAGGGAGACGAAATCGTGAATCTGGATTATTATACCTTAAAACAGGTACTGGATTTTCTTGACATTATTCCGGAATACGGAATGGAGTTTTTTGTAAACAATAAGCTTTGCGGTTTAGAAGAAAAGGTATATGATAATTTTTCTGTAGACTGGAAAAAAGGTTCGGAAGAAACAAATGTTCTGCACTATGAAAAAATGGTTGAAACGGAAGAAATTATAAAAGAAGAGAAGACAGAAAATGTGGCACCGGTTCCGGATTCCATTTTTGCATCCAGACAGATGATAAATCCGATTGAGAAACAGGAACTGGAAGAAAAGAAACGGTTAGAGGAAGAAAAGGAAAAAGAATCCCAGGAAAATCAAGTGATTAAGGTGATGTTTAACGGAAGTCCCGCTACCCTTACCGGAAAGAAATCCTATGTCTTTGTGGATGTGTTTGATGCAGTAAACTTCGAACTGAAAAATATTCCCGGAAAGAAGATTGTAACAATGCTGAACGGACAGAACGCAGTATATATGAATCCGTTATACAATGGTGATGTGATTGATGTATTCTGGGAGGATTTATAAAATACATAACTGGAAGTGAAAAATGTGCTAAAAATATGTAGCATTGCCAGTGGAAGCAGCGGTAATTGTATTTATATTGGAACAAAAAAAACACATTTGCTGTTAGATATTGGTATCAGTGGGAAAAGGGTTGAGAAAGGTTTAAAAGAACTGGGTCTGAGCCTTTCACAGATTGATGGAGTTCTGATTACACATGAGCATCAGGATCATGTAAAAGGTCTTGGTGTAATTGAGAGAAAACAGCCAATTCCCATGTATATGACGAAAAAAACAGTAGAAAAGATAAAGGAAATGTCTCAGGTTGGGACGCTTCCGTGGGAAAAATATGAGCCTGTGGAATATAACGTACCCTTTGAAATAGGAGATATTACGGTATTTCCTATTAAAGTCAGTCACGACGCAGCAGAACCGGCAGCATACCGTTTTGAAG
>CAYPJH010000070.1:0-3825 GCA_964411035.1 uncultured Methanobrevibacter sp.
AATAAGTATACATCAGAATGCTTATTCTGTTGTATCCTACAGTAGTGGAGAACAATAATTATTTTGTCATCTTTGGTTCTTATTATCCCTTAAATTTTTTTCTTCCTAGAACATCCCAGAAAAAGGAGGAGAATTTATTGAAGCTTCCAGACAATCCATGAAGGATGGTAAGCTATGTGAAGATTGCCTGAAATTGTGCTGCATATTGACTTTAAATTACAGAATTTTTATATACTCTTTATTTTGTTTTTTATTGTCAGAAGTAAAATATGACACTGGAAACCAAAAGAGTGGAAATTTACATGACAACAGTAAACCTGTGAGTCGAAAGAAGGAAGTACTTGAAACCACACTTGTGCAGGCAATCAAAATAAAGAATGATTGTCCTTCAATTCCATCACCTGACTCAAAGGTAATGTGTTAAAAAAAATCTTTCTATTTTTTTAACATATCATCTTCCAGGAAGAAAAACATGCTAGAAAGAAATAAGGATACAAGGATATAGTAGAAAACAAGGAGAGCAACATGTGAGGTATATGTATAGAATTAACATTGCCAGAAAGTGGTGGGAATAAACAGTTCTTCAGTGTGCCCTTATGGAAGGAAAGAAATAGAAAAGAAGGAAAAAGAACAGCTTTATGAATATGAAGCTGAGAAAAGTGGATGCATACAAAGAATTCATTTATGAAGGGAAAGTCAAGTGTCCAGATTGAATAAGAGAGTCAAGATGGCTGATACTTAAAATAAGAAATATTGAAATTAAAAAGAGCAGCAATTCAATATTAGGCCAAACATAGGAATGTTAGGGGAAGTATATGCTGGACAATAAAATAATGTGTTATATTTGTCTATTACTAACTCTTGACATCCTTGAATGACTAGGAGGCAGGGTGTGAGATTACAATCACAATCATTTGTTATTATAATGAATAGAAAAATAAGCAAATAAATGTGGCATATTTTAGATGCTTAAGAAATCATTCTTTTCTTTGCTTCTGTTCCTATTAAAGCTTCAAGTAATTTATATTTAGTAACAATTAATATAGACTTAATATGTTGATGGTCAGTGCTTGTTGGATTATATCAAAATGGACTCTATTGTCACATATAACTAAAAAGAAATCAATAAAATAAATATATATGCATATATAAATAGTACTGCTATTAAAAAATACAAATCCAAACAAACGAGTAATAGTGGTAGTGAACATGATAAATGAAAAATAAATGAACTTCTAAAAATTAAAAAAAAAGATGATCAGTTTTTAAAAATTGATACACATTAATTATACAGAATTTTCACAGTGGCATATTTTTACATAATATAGATCAAATATACTCCCCTAATGCTATCTTTAACATTCCTTCCTCCATACTCCCAATTTTATGTATGCTAATGGATAAAATTTATTATTCATCTATTTTTATGTTGAACATTTCCACCTCTAGTTTTCCATGTGAGATAAATATATGATACTTGTTTCCTGAGTCTGGCTTATATTATTTAACATTATGCTTCCCTGTTTTATTCGTTTTCCTAAAATTAACTTAGTTTTGTTGTTCTCTATGCATAGAAATCTTCCTTGTGTATATGTACCACATTTTCTTTATCCATTCTTTTATTAACTAGCATCTAGCCTGATTCTATAACTTGCCTATTATTAATAGTGTCATGGCAAAGATGGGCATATGTATATCTCTAAAATAAGCTGACTTTAATATTTTCTGGTAAGTACTGAGTAGTATATTTGAATAATAAAGTATTTCTATGTTCAGTTTTTGAGTAGCCTTCATATGAATTTCCATAGGGATATAGTAATTTATGTTCCTGCCATTCACATATAAGAGATTTTTCTCCTCATCTTCCCAGTATTATTTGCCTTCTTGATGTTTGCTTTTTTGAATGGTGGAAAATGGGAGCTTGATGCTGTTTTTATTTGCATATTCTCGATTGATCAAGATGTTATGTTTTTTTTTTTTTTCACTGAAGTTTTGGCCATTTGTATCTCTTATTTTGAGAACTAGCTGTGCATTTGCTCATTTATTGAAAAGGTTTTTGTTTTTCTGGTGTTAAGATATTTGCATTAATATTTTTAGGATATTAGTCTTCTGTCAGAAGAGTAGCTGGCAAAGCTTTTCTCCATTTCTGGAGGCTACCACTTCTTACTGTTTTCTGTTTCACTTACTGTGCAGGAATTTTTCAGTTTGTTGCACACTCTCTTATCCATCGTTGCTCTTATTTTCTGAGCTGTAGGAGGCTCTATTCAGGAAGTTATTGCCTACATACGGAAGTGTTTTCCATATATTTTCTTCTAACATTTGCAAACCTTCTAGTCTGGTACATATGTCTTTAGTTCTTTCTGAATAAACTCTTGTACAGTGTTAGAAAATAGGCA
This sequence comes from uncultured Methanobrevibacter sp., assembly GCA_964411035.1. Taxonomy (GTDB): domain Archaea; phylum Methanobacteriota; class Methanobacteria; order Methanobacteriales; family Methanobacteriaceae; genus Methanocatella. The sequence continues at coordinate 2,397 of CAYPJH010000070.1, forward strand.
TCTAGGTTTCTTCTTTTACATATGGATATCTAGTTTTTCCAACACTATTTCTAAAATGTCATATTTTCTCCAAAATATGTTTTTGGTGTCTTTGCCTAGTATCACAGGACTGTACCTGTGTGGGTTTGCTCTCTGACTTCTCTTCTATCCATTGTTCTATGGGTCTTTCTTTACACCAGGACCATGGTTTTTATTACCATGCCTCTGTTTTATATTTTGAAATTGGGCATTGTGGTTTATCCATTGTTTATCTTATGATCAGTATCACTTTGTGTAAGTATTTTTTGTTTGTTTGTTTTTCTTCCATACAAATTTAGAAGTAGTTATTTTCCCCCATTTCTGTGAACAATACCATTTTAATTTGAATGGGGATACATGGAATCTATAATTCATTTATGGTACTATGCCCATTTTCACAATATTAATTCTGCTTCTCTATGAACATAGCAGATCTTTTTACTTCCTATTGTTTTCTTATTTTCCTTTTTGATCAATGTGTAATTTTTCTTGAAGAGGTCATTCACTTTCTTGTTTAGGGTTATTCCTAGCTATTTTTAAAGTTATTTGAATGAGCTATTACTCTTTCTTTATTCTCTCTAGGTTTGCTATGGTATATAGACAAACAGTTTATTTTTATATGTTTATTTTGTATTTTGTTACTCTGATGAATTCATTCATCAAAGTAGAATTTTCATAATATATTATTTATGTTCTTCTAAGAAAAGGACTGCATCATTTGCATATAGAAATAATTTAACATTTTAACTTTCCTATTTGAATCCTTTTTATTTCTTTCTCTTTTTCTAAAATTTTAAGTACTGTGATTAGTGAGATTGGTGGCAATGAATATCCTTGTGTGTTTCTTGATTTTAGAGAAAATGTTCTTCTTCATTTTACTATTGGCTTTGGATTTGATATACTTGGTCTTTATTATCTTTTAATAAAGTTCTCCTATTTCTAATCTCTCAGGGCTTTGTCATGAGGGCCATTGAATTTGTCAAAGGATTTTCCTGCAGCTTCTTAAAAGATCATGTAATTTTGCTCTTGATTCTATATGTGGTGTATCAGTTTTATTGATTTGCATGTATTGAATTATCCTTAGTTTGTAAACTGGGAAGATTTGGTCATGATGAAGCATCTTTTGGATATATTTTTTATTAACTCTTAAATTAAAATTAAATAATCCTATTTTACATACCAATCCCAGTTCCCTCTTCCTCTTGCCCTCCCACTCTCCCAACCATCTCCCCATCCCACCACCATCCAATCCTCAGGGAGCGTGAGGCCTCCCATGGGGGATTATCAAAGTCTGTCACATCATTTGGGGCAGGACCTAGGCTCTGCTCCCTGTATCTAGACTGAGAGAGTATCCCTCCATAGGAAATGGGCTCCCAAAGTCTGTACACTAGGGATAAATCCTGGTTCCACT
>CAYPJH010000071.1:0-1978 GCA_964411035.1 uncultured Methanobrevibacter sp.
GAATGTGGCAAAGCTTTTGGTCAAAAATACTCCTAATTTGCCACAGGAGAACTCACACTGGAGAGAAGCCCTATTAATGTAAAGATTGTGGCAAAGCTTTTGGTCGAAAATCAGACCTTATTTGCCACAGTAGAACTCACACTGGAGAGAAGCCCTACAAATGTAAAGAATGTGGCAAAGCTTTTTGTCGAAAATCATACCTTACTTGCCACATAAGAACTCACGCTGCAGAGAAGCCTTACAAATGTAAAGAATGTGGCAAAGCTTTTGGTCAAAAATCACTCCTAATTTGCCACAGAAGAACTCACACTGGAGAGAAGCCATACAAATGTAATGATTCATGAGTTCAAAGCCAGCCTCAGAAAAAAAAGTGAGGCACTAAGCAACTCAGTAAGACCTTGTCTTCAGGCCATGCATATAAGGTATAGATGAAGCATAAATGAATTTTGTGTACAAAATAGGGCTGGGGATGTGGCTCGGTGGTCCAGTGCCCCTGAGTTTAATCCCTGGTACCCTCCCCCCCACCACCAAAAAAAGAATAATATCCAGAATATGTTCAGGGCAGTAACTGGCACAAGTTGATTATGACTCATTAATTTTGTCAGTGAGTGAAGGAGGTCCTTGGGGGGTTACGTCTGTTGGTAAGTAACATTTGAATCTGAGAGTGAAAAAAAAAGACTTCAAAAAGGCCTTTGATTTAGAGGCTCGGTTATTCATTTGAGCCTCACCCCTAACCGATCCAGATTAAGGGGTGTTTTACTATCCTACATCCTGTCTTCACAGCCGGGCACCAGAATAGAAAGTGGGAGAGGCGAGTATAGAAAATGCCCTCCAGGGAACAGCTGTACTCACAGCTGGGGAGGAGCTGGAAGGAGAATCCACTCTGTGCCACATGGGGCTCTCTGACATCTCTCAAAGATCTCAGGATGCGTTGTCCTTCACTATGACCTCCTCAGCAGCATCCTGGGAATAGCAACACAACCTCATTCACAATGCTTGCCGCGGTCGTTCATTAAGCGCACCGTTTCTCTGACCAAAATGAAAAAATAAAAATAAAATAAAATAAAATAAACAGGATGGCTCTCAAAAGCTAACAACACTATTATTCCCCAAAGGGTGTAAATACTTTCTCTCCTTGAACTATTAATCTCCCGAAAACACCATGCTGAGTTGGCAGTGTGACAGCAGAAGGTGACTGTGCAATCCGGCTCCCAGCTGGCCTGGTGCTAAGCTGGAGCACGAATCAGCAGACCCAGCCCTTAGGTGAGGAGAGGAACAGGGGTAGCTGTACCCCAGGTGGGAGTCAATGAGAAAGGACCCCTCACCTCCCACATGATGCCTTTGGCAACCTGGGGTCAAGTTAACCAGCAGGCAGCTGTCTGAGATTATTCCTCAAATAAAACTGCAAAGCATCCTTAAGCGAAGGCTGGGATCATCTCCCCAAGGAGTGCTGCTGCATTTGCCACAGGAGAACTCACACTGGAGAGAAGCCCTACAAATGTAAAGATTGTGGCAAAGCTTTTGGTCAAAAATCACACCTTATTTGGCACAGGAGAACTCACACTGGAGAAAAGCGCTATAAATGTAAAGATTGTGGCAAAGCTTTTGGTCGAAAATCAGACCTTATTTACCACAGAACAACTCACACTGGAGAGAAGCCCTACAAATGTAAATATTGTGGCAAAGCTTTTGGTCGAAAATCAGACCTAGTGTGGAATATGATATGTCAAGAAATTTGTAATGTTTCGAACAACCCACAATAAAAAAAATTAAAAAAAAAACAATCACACCTTATTTGCCACAACAGAACTCACACTGGAGAAAAGCCTCAAAAATGCAAAGTATGTGACAAAGTTTTTACTCAAATATTACACCTTATTTGCCACAGAAGTATTTACACTGAAGAGAAACCTTACAAACATAAGGAGTGTGCAAAGCTTTTAGCAATAAAACAGGCCTTATTCCCCACAACAGAACT
>CAYPJH010000072.1:0-8023 GCA_964411035.1 uncultured Methanobrevibacter sp.
AAAGTACGTTGTTTTAACCCCTTAACTTCTGAAGATGAAATAATTGAAAAAGAGATTGTATATCAAAATAAAGAACTTCAGGAGGATATAGGAAATATCAGCACTTTAAAAGCCAGCAATATTTCTTTTGGATATCCCAAACAAGAAAAGATTTTATCTAATATTGATTTTGAATTTAAACAAAACAGGATTATAGGGCTGTTTGGAGACAGTGGTTCAGGTAAAAGTACATTATGTAAAATATTGGCCGGATATATATCCAATTATGAAGGAGATGTAACATTAGATAATGAAAAAATTAATAAAAAGGATTTTAATCCAGTACAGTTAATTTTCCAGCATCCAGAAAAGGTAATGAATCCTAAATGGAAAATGGGTAAAATTTTAGAGGAATCCTGGAGTCCTGATGAGAACATTTTAAATGAATTTGGTATACAGAAGTCCTGGTTTTCCAGATTCCCTCAGGAGTTGTCAGGAGGTGAACTTCAAAGATTTTCTGTACTCAGGGCTTTAAATCCAAAAACTAAATTTTTGATTGCAGATGAAATGACAACAATGTTGGATGCAGTAACCCAGGTACAAATATTGGATTCTGTAATTAAGATTGTTAAAAAAAGAAATATTGGTCTTTTAGTAGTAAGTCATGATATGAATTTATTAAATAGAATTTGTGATGATATAATCTATTTGAAAGATTTGCAGAATTAATGAGTTTACAGGCTCATTATTTTTTTTTTAATTTTTTATAATGTATTTATTAACTATCTTTTAGTTACTTCAATTTACTAAACTCGAAACCTTTTTATAATTTGAGTAATATATATTTTCATTGATAATTTATGGAATTGTACAAAAAGTTTAATAAACAATAAATAAATAAGAAGTTTATTTATAATTCGAGTAATATGTATTTCATGATAGTTTACGGAATTGTACAAAAAGTTTAATAAATGATAACTAAATAAGAGGTTTATTTTATGAAATTTGAAGAGAAAGAATCAATGGACGATTCTTCCAAAGAAACAGTATCAGAGCCTGAAATTGAAGAACAAGAGGCTGAAGTAGAAACTAAACCTATGTTAGACTATGTTAATATTAAAAGTTCAAAAGATATTGAAGTTCCACCTTTATTAATAGATCAAGTTATTGGTCATGAAGAATCCATTGAAACAATTAAAAAAGCAGCAAAACAAAGAAGAAATGTGCTTCTAATTGGAGATCCAGGTGTTGGAAAATCAATGCTTGCTAAAGGGATGGCACAAATTTTACCTAAAGAAATACTTCAGGATGTCTTAATTTATCCAAATGGTGAAGATCAAAATCATCCACTTATAAGAACAGTGCCTGCAGGTGAAGGTAAAAAAATTGTTCAAATGAATAAAGCTTCAAACAAAGGATATGAAGAGAAAAAATCAATACTAACAATGTTTGCCATTGGTGCAGTTATTTTAATCGGTTTTATGTATGGAAGACTTCTTGAATCCATTATTGCAGCAGCATTAATTTTATTAATATCCCTACAGTTAAAACCAAAAAACAATAATCTATCTCCTAAATTACTTGTAAACAATGAAGAACAGGAATTTGCACCATTTATGAATGCAACAGGTTCTCATGCAGGAGCTTTACTCGGAGATGTAAGACACGATCCATATCAATCAGGAGGACTTGGAACACCGGCACACGAACGTGTAGAGGCTGGAATGATTCACAAGGCAAATAGAGGTGTTCTCTACATTGATGAAATAGGTACAATGAGCATGAAAACTCAACAAGAACTTTTATCAGCAATGCAAGAGAAAGAATATTCAATCACAGGTCAAAGCGAAAATAGTAGTGGAGCAATGGTCAGATCACAAGCAGCTCCATGTGACTTTGTTCTAGTAGCATCAGGTAACATTCAGGTTCTTGAAGATATGCACATAGCTATGAGATCAAGGATTCGTGGATATGGATATGAAGTATTCATGAAAGATACAATGGAAGATACAGAAGAAAATAGAAAAAAACTTGTTCAATTCGTAGCACAGGAAGTTAATAATGATGGCAGAATCCCACATTTCTCAACAGATGCATTAGATGAAATCATTCTCGAAGCAAAACGTAGAAGCGGTAAACAAGATGCATTAACTCTTAGATTAAGAGAATTAGGAGGACTTGTCAGATCTTCTGGTGATGTAGCTATTGAAAAAGGTGCAGATGTTGTAACTGCAGAACATGTACTTGAAGCTAAAAAATTCTCAAGAACCCTAGAACAACAAATAGCAGACAGATCCATTAAACAAAGAAAAGAATACAGTATGGTCAATGCTAAAGGAGGAAAAGTAGGTCTTGTAAATGGACTTGCAGTAATTGGAGATAGAAGTGGAATAGTCTCCCCAATTGCAGCAGAAGCAGCTCCAACACAATCTAAAAACGGTGGAAAAATCATTGCTACAGGTAAATTAGGTGAAATAGCTCAGGAATCAGTTCAAAATGTAAGTGCATTAATTAAAAAATACACTAATAAGGACATATCTGACTATGATATCCACATTCAGTTTATACAAACCTATGATGGTGTTGAAGGGGACAGTGCAAGTGTTTCAATTGCAGCAGCAGTAATATCAGCTATTGAAGACATCCCAATCGATCAAACAGTTGCTCTTACAGGTTCTTTAAATGTTCGTGGAGATGTAATGCCAATTGGTGGTGCAACAGCTAAAATAGAAGCAGCGGCTGAAGCAGGCATTAAAAAAGTATTAATTCCAAAATCTAATCTTAAAGATGTTATGATTGAGAAAAAATACGAAGAAATGATTGAAATCGTGCCTACTGAAACATTAAGTGATGTTTTAGAAAACATTTTAGTAAGCAGTAATGAAAAAGACAACTTAATTGATAAAATGAAAGCATTAAAGTCAAAAGTTTCCAGTACTGTTTCAAAACCAACTATTCAAAAACCAGTTCATAATTAAACTGGTTTTTAATTCTCTTTTTTTAATATTTTTGTGTTATAATCCTCAAGTAAAGGATAAAATAAAATTTTGGATTCTGAATTAGGATTAATGGGTGATATTGAAACTGATTTTGATATAGCTATTAAGTTGATTGAAATTGGTGAAACTGAGCAACTTACTCTTGATGATGAAAATTTGGTAATTTTTCATTGGTTTATAATAATCACTTAATTTTTAAATATCCATATTTATTATTAATGAAATTGATAGTATTAGTTATCTGGATAAAATATTCTTTAGTGATTGTATGAATAATCGTGTTAAAATTGTTTATGGGCCTGTAAAAGCTATTAATCTTTAAAGATAGTTAGAATTATATTGCTTGGTTCTGTTTCTCATGGTGGTGATGCTGAAGAGTCTGTATTGATTTTTGATAGATAATTACAGAAAGATTGATTCATTTATCACTGATTTAGTTGGTGATATTGTTTTTGATTAAGGTGAATTAATTTCTCTACATATTATGTCAGTAGACAGATTCAACAATGCAAAAAATTATTCATATTTAACTAATGTACTTGAAAACTGTATTGTACTTATCTGAAGTGGAATTGAATTAATAAATTTTTATTACTAAACGGTGATTTTCATTATTTATACTATTGAAGAAATTAAAGAAAAAGCCACTCCAATTGCTCAGAAATATGGTGTTGATAGCATGAGTCTATTTGGGTCTTATGCACGTGGTGAAGCTAGGGAGGATAGTGATTTAGATTTTTTCATTGATCGCGGAGATATAAAAGGTTTATTAGATTATACTGGTTTTGTTCAAGACTTGGAAGAAATTTTCAAATGTCATGTTGATGTTGTATCAACAGGAATTGAAGATAAATCATTTTTAGCAATAATTAAAAAGGACGGAGTTTTAATTTATGAAAAATGATGATATTACTCATATTAAAATGATTATTGAATATTGTGATATTGTAGAAACATTATTGAATGAATATGAAAGAAATTATACAGTATTTCAATCATCACTATAATTTCAATTATCTACAAGTATGTGCATTGTTCAAATTGGAGAATATGTTTCAAGATTATCTGATGAATTTAAACAAAAACATGAGAATATTCCTTGGAAGCAAATCAAAGGTATGAGAAACTTTGCTACTCATCAATATGAACATTTTGAATTTGAAGTATTGTGGCACACTATAACAGAAGAGCTTCCAGAATTAAAAGAAATGTTGATTCTATTAATTTGATTTTTTTATAGGTGTCCTCCAAAATTCAAAATTCATAGCTTAAAGTCAAAAATTAAGTTTTTGGTAATATTTTTATATTTTTGCAGACAATCTTTAAAGTTGGCAAATATTTATTATTGATGTATTGATAGTATCAGATATAAAAATAATCTTTTGGTGATTATGGATGTATGATAGAATTGAAATAGCTCGTGAGTTTGTAGAAGCAATAGCTTCAGATAATATAATCAAAACTATTTTATTTGGTTCTGTTGCATGTGGTGACGATACTGGTGAGTCTGATATTGATATTCTTATTATTATTCACACAGATAATCGTCAAATGGAATCTATGATCGATAGAAAAGTTGTTGATTTCATTCTTGAAAAAGAAGATGTTATCTCACCACATGTGATGACTGAAGAGCACTTTAATAAAAATAAGATTATTGTTTCTTAAAAACTGTAATGGTAGAAGGTGTTGTCATATGAATATTATGAAGGTACTGTTAATTCAATAATGTACAAAACAGAATACTTTAAAACAATTATCTAAATCATCTCTTTTTTATGAATTATAATAATTTCAAATTAGAATATTTGATAAATACGAAACAATAATAAACTAAAATGTATATAAATTATTATATGGTGAGTAAATTACGTTATAATTTGGCAAAAATTATGGGTAAAACTGCAATTCATATTTCTAAATTAGGTTCTGGAGCAGGAACATCATTTCCAGGATTAATTTTTTTAAAATTCGGAGGTAAAGAAGCTTTAAAATCTTTATCTCAAGAACTGGCTATTGGTTCAATACTGATTACCGGAACTAATGGAAAAACAACTACTACAACTTTATTAATAGACCTTCTCTCACAGGATTTAAATATTAGAAAAAGTTATGAAAGCAATACAATAAGTGCCATAACAACAGGACTGTTAAAAGGGGATGGGGATTTAGGCATTTTTGAATATGGAATAAGAGACATTAAACACGGAATGCCCGACACTATAGAAAGATTAATTAATCCTGTTGGTATTGTATATACAACGATTTCACGTGAACACACTCAGGTAGCCGGCGTTAAAAATCCTTTTAACAAATATTTGGAAGCTAAAAAATTACTTTCAAGAGATATGGATAATGGAGTCATTGTTACTAATGGGGATGATCCAAGAACAGCCAATATAGGGTTATCTAAATCACAGGATGTTAAAATTAACTATTATGGAATAGATACTGAAAAAATATCAGATGTTTTTGAAAGTGAAATAGTTAATTGTCCTAATTGTAATAATCCATTGGAATATAGCCACCATTTTATGAACCATAGGGGAGTATACAAATGTCCAGATTGTGGATTTGAAAGACCTCCGTTAAATGTATGTTTAAAAAATATTGAGTTTAAAGATAAATGGATACTGAATATTGAAGGAGATTTATTTAATTATACGGCAAATAAAGATATATCATTTAAAATAAAAGTGTCTGTTCCTCCATTCGGATTTCATAATATTTATAATACATTGGCATCAGTTACTGCCTATGCAACTTTTACTCCAAAACCTGAAAAAATAGAGTCTACTATTAGTAAAATATTTAATAATTTAGACATGTCATTTATCCCTCCTGGCCGATTTGAAGTTGTAGAAGTTGACGGTAAAAGAATAGGATTAGGACAGGGCGATAATGGTGATGCTATTAAAAGCAATGCTCTATTCATGAAACAGTATGTCAATGAACCGTTAGAGTTTATATACACAACACCTGATGTAGGTGAAGAGGAAATATTTCAAGATCATTTAAAGGTAATTCGTGCACTTTCACCGGATCATTTAATTATAGTACCTGGTCGTGAATCAATAGAAATAGCTAGAAAATATTATAATCAAATTAAGGATGAATTCAGCTGTGAATTTTATCCTTTAAGCTATGACCATATGGATGAGAGGATTGAAAAGTTATGTGATTTGACAGCAGATTCCTCATATAATTTTATAATAATGACTGGTTGTGGTGAAGAGCAGGCAATGTGGGAAAATATCAAACATAAATTAATTAAATGATTTTTTCATTCATAATCTCTTTTATTTTTCCCATTATAACATCATTTTTATCTTCAAGTTCTGTAAAACAGGAATCAATCTTACAGCCGCATAAATCACAAACGCCATAAATGAAATCTTCGCTATTTTTAACAAACATGACTCCAAAATACTTGTCTTTAAAATGACTGTATTTTTCAAATTCTTCATCACTTAGCTGTAATGTGAAATCTTTGCTGGAGTATATATCACATTCATTAACAAAAGGAGCAAAAGTTATCATTCCCAATGTTATAAAAACATTTTCTTTTTCTAAAACTTTCAATACCTTTATAGAATAGGAATCATCATTTAAAATGCCATATCCTTCTAAATTATTAAAATCATTACTTCCAAGAGTATTGTTATCATAAACAATGGTAGCTACTAGTTCAGGGTCAATATAACTATCTGCACTACTTTCAATATTTTCTATAGTTTTTTCAAGATTCATTTTATCTCACTATTATTTAATATGCATTCAATGGATTATAACTTATTTTATTAATATTTAAATTACATGAAAAAATTATATATTGTTGATGATACTAAAAACTAAAAGATTAATATTGAGGCCATGGAAAGAAGAAGATGCTAAATGGCTTTATTTTTATGCAAGAAATCCTAATGTAGGTCCAAAAGCAGGTTGGATGCCACACCAATCAAAAAAAGAAAGTTTACATATAATTCAAACAATTTTTTCAAAACCTGAAACATATGCTATTGTTTTTAAAGAAAAACCAATAGGTTGCATAAATTTATATCTTTATCCTGATGGGAATTATTATTGGGGTGAAGGAAACGGTGAAATTGGATTTTGGATTGGAGAACCTTTCTGGGGTAAAAAAATAACTGTTGAAGCTTCAAACAAATTATTGAATCGTGGCTTTAAGGATTTAGGTCTTAAAACAATTTTTGCAACCTATCAAAAAGCTAATCTACAATCAGCTAAAGTACTTAAAAAGCTGGGATTCAAATATTATGATAAGGTTGTAAGATTAGATGTTAACAGCAAACCATTTGAAGAGATAGTTCTCAGTTTAAATCGTGAAGATTTTTTGTAAAAATATATAATTAACAGACTTTATTATTTTCCTTTAATTTTTTAGAAATAATATAGTATAAATATCATAAAAATTAATAATATTAGTAAATTTCTAAGAAATTATCTGTAAGTATTTTTTAGTAAATGCAATTATTATAAAAAGGGATCATTATGGAAACTTTTGAAGCAATCAATTTAAGAAAAAGTATCAGAGGATATAAAGACGAACAGATAACTGAAGAAGAATTAAAATCCATTATTGGTGTAGTTAATAAAGCACCAAATGCAGGGCAATTTCAAGCAACCGTAATTCAAAAGAAAGAACTTTTAAAAGCTATTAATGATAAAACTAAAAGGAACATGTTAAATAGCGAAGGATTCATGAAAGAAAGAGCATCAATACCTGGATATGAGCCATTATACAATGCTCCAACAATGATTGTTATTTCAACTCCGGAACTGCCGTTTGCAGAAGTTAATGCTGCCTGCGCTATTACTACAATGTGTTTGGCTGCAACTGACTTAGGGCTTGGAAGTTGTTATGTAGTCTCACCAATACAAACATTAGTTGAAAAAGAATTTTTAGAACAATTAAATCTTCCTGAAGGTTTTGTTCCTATTTCTGCTCTTTTGATAGGGTATGAATCTGATAATAAAATAGCTAACACGGTCTTGTCCTTCTGTCGCAGGGAGAACAAGAGAAA
>CAYPJH010000073.1:0-2261 GCA_964411035.1 uncultured Methanobrevibacter sp.
GATCCAATATCTGAGCAAATAGACACAGATGTTTTATTATATCAAATTCCTGGTGGAATGCTTTCTAATTTGATATCACAACTTAAAGAACAGAATGCACTTGACAGATATAAAGATGTTTTAGAAGAAATGCCTCGTGTAAGAGAAGATATGGGTTATCCTCCACTTGTAACTCCAACAAGTCAAATTGTAGGTATTCAGGCTGTAATGAATGTTCTTGGTGGTGAAAGATATAAAACTGTTTCCAATGAAGTTAAGGAGTACATGAAAGGAAATTACGGAAAACCACCTGCTGAGGTTAATCAGGAGATTGCTTCAAAAATTATTGGTGATGAAGAGGTCATCACCTGCAGACCTGCTGATTTGCTTGAACCTGAATTCGATAAATATAAATCTGAAGGTGTGGATGCAGGATTCATTAAAAGCGATGAAGATGTATTAACTTATGCATTATATCCAGCTATTGCACCTAAATTCTTAAAAGGAGAATCTGTTGAAGAAGAACTTAAAGCAGTTTCCATTCCTGATGAAGGAAATGAAATAGCTATTCCAACCCAATATAATGTTGAAGTTGATGGGGATGTATTTGAAGTAAAAATCATACCTACAGGCTTTATGGAAATTGAAGAAACAGATGATAAAACATTCGAACCTGTTGAAGGAGGAATTTACTCATCTATGCAGGGAATGGTTATTAAACTCAATGTAAATATTGGTGATAGAGTAACTGAAGGTTCTACAATTGCTGTTATTGAAGCTATGAAAATGGAAAATGATATTCAATCTGAAGTAGACGGTATTGTTAAGGATATTTTCATAGAACCTGGAGATGCAGTAAGTGCAGGGGATATTTTAATGGTTATTGAATAGGAATAACCATTCACTTCTCATTTTCAAATTACTTTTTTTTAATAATTAAATTAGCTATCATATTTTGTTTTATCTTCAATGCCTGCTTTTTTAAACGCTCTTTTACGTCTCATACAAGATTCACAAACTCCACAGTGGTTTTCACCACCTAAATAACATGAATAACTTAAATCCATTGGTGCATCTACTTTAACTCCCAGTTCTACAATTTCATTTTTATCCAAATCTATAGCAGGGGCTTTTATTTCAATATTATTTGGAGAACCTACTTCAATTAATCTATTAAAATTTTCTAAAAATTCTTTTGAATTATCTGGAAATGTTGCGGCTTCCTCTTTATCCCATCCAACAATAATGATTTCTGCACCAATACTTTCTGCAAATGAGGTTGCAATAGCTGTAAAAACAGTATTTCGTGCTGGAACCCAAACGCTGCTTGCAGTGTCATTGCAAACTTCCAAATCATCTAATTGATTTTCAAGAACTTCAGGAACCTCTTCATCACTTGTAAGTGAAGAGTTACTAATTTCACCTAACCACTTCAAATCAATAATGGTGTGTTCAAAGCCCATTTTTTCACAAATTTCTTGAGAAGACTTTATTTCTCTTTCAATGCTTCTTTGACCATAATCAAAGGTTATTGCATGAATATTATAATCTTTAGCATAAACGGAAGTAGCTACAGTAGAATCAAGCCCTCCGGATAAGACAGATATTGCTTTTTTATTCATTTAAATCACCGATTTTATTTATAATGTCTTTTAAAGGCTGTCCTGTTTCACAGGCTATTTTTTTTGCATCTTCAAATTCAATTCTCTTGGAAATTATTTCTCCATTTACATAACCAACTTTATATGTTGCTTTAAACTTTTTTCCATCTATTTCAACAGTTTTTTCAACAAATTTTCTATCTGCAAGACTTCTGTGTTTATTTGCAGATATTCTAATTCCTAATGTACCCACTTCTTTAAAAATAATGTCAACAAGTTTATTTGTCAAATCAGTTGTAGATATTACTTTTAAAATATATCCCGGCCGATTTTTTTTCATTATAATCGGAATTAAGGAAACATCTCTTGCCCCATTAGCTAAAAGCAAGTCAAACAAGTAACCTAATTCTTCACCAGTCAAATGATCAATATTGGTTTCAATTACATTTATCTGATCATTTAAATCTTTTTCACTTCTTATGATTCGTAAAACATTTGGAAAATCAAAATCTTTTTTACCGGCACCATAACCAATTTCCAGGGGACTAATCTCTTCAAAAAAATCTTTAGTTTCATCAATAAATTCCATATAAATTGCACAGCCGGTTGGTGTTGCAAGTTCACTATTGACAGGACCTCCAACACATTTGGCACCTTTTAAAATTTCTAAAACTGCAGGTG
>CAYPJH010000074.1:0-4563 GCA_964411035.1 uncultured Methanobrevibacter sp.
ATAGGATTGAATTCAACCCTTCAAAATGTACTAAATGTGGTGACTGTGCTGAAGCATGTCCATATGATATGATTCACTTAACTGATGATGATAAATTACCAGTTAAAGGATTCTGTACCTTATGTGGTCAATGTATTGAAGCATGTCCGGAACACGCTTTATTTGATAAATAGGTGGATTAACCACCTTTTTCTTTTTTTTTTTAAAAAAAAAATTAAAGTTATATTTTATTCATTACTACTTTTCCATTAACTACTGTTAATATAGGTGAACCTGTATATTCAAATCCATCAAATGGTGAATATTCTGCTTTTGTCTTAAAATTAGTTATATCTATTTTACCTTTTCTTTTCAAATCTACTGCTGTAAAATCAGCATCTTTTCCAATTGCGATTTCGCCTTTGTTTTTAAGGTTAAATATTTTACATGAATTTTCAGATAATATTTTTGGAATAAGTTCAAGTTTTAGATTTCCTTTATTCACTTCAGTTAATAGTAATGGTATAACAGTTTCAAGATTTGGAATTCCCGGACTTGAATTCCATGTTCCCTGATTTTTTTCATCTAGTGTATGTGGTGCATGGTCAGTTCCAATTATTGAATCTTCATTTATGTGGCTAATGTTTACCCCCTTATTTTCTTCTCTTAGTGGAGGATTAGTTTTTATCATTGTACCATATATATCATACGCACTATTATTTAATAATAGATGATGTGGAGTAAATTCTGTACTTACTGCCATAATCTTACTTGCATTTTTTGCAAGTTCCAATGATTTAATAGTACTTAGATGGCATATATGTAACTGTAAATTATTTTGATATGCTAGATTTATGGCCTGTCTGACAGATCTGTCTTCAGCTTCAGCAGGTCTTCCATAGCTATAATCAATTGGACGAGTACTGTCGGATAGTTTCTCACTTTCTCTTTTTACAATAGCTTGATTTTCACAATGCACACATACAAGACCATTATATTCACTTTTAATCCTTAACTCACCTAAATCATTAAAAATTCTTGTAAGCTCTTCATCACTTTCCAAATCCATAAATATTTTAAAAGCAATGGGATTAAGTTTTACAATCTTTTCCATTTCATCATATGAGTTAATGCCTGCCTGCAATTCAAAGTTAACAATACTTTTTTTATTTGCAATATCTAATTTTTCTTTAAATGCTTTGTAAGTGTTTGTTTTTGGTATTGTATTAGGCATATCAATTATTGTTGTAAACCCTCCATTTGCAGCACTTTCACTTCCTGTTTTAAAGTCTTCCTTATTAGTAAGGCCGGGATCTCTAAAATGGACATGAGGGTCAACAAAACCTGGAAACAAAATATTTCCTTTTAAATCGATTGTTTGATCTGACTGTATGGAAGTTTTGCTTATTTCAGCTATCCTGCCATTTTCCACTCCAATATTATAATCTCCAGTTTTATTAATTAGCTTTGCATTAGTTATTGTTAAATCCATTTCATTCACCTATACAAAAGATTTTTTTATATCTAAAATAAAGTTTTATTTATATGTCTATTAATGATTTTGTAAAAACTATTAATAAAAGAGATAGGAAGACATTTTTTAAAGATTATAAAAATCGGAAAAATGACAATTTTAAAAGTGGAGATACTACTTCCAATTTAATCGCTGATTTTACAGAGTATTCTCCTTTACACAACGGCCATTTTCATTGTATGAAAGTTGCAAAAAGTCAATTTCCTGATGCATTGTTTGTAGCTGTTGTGCCGGGGTTATTTGAAAGAAGCGGAAGAGGGTTACCCTATATATTGCCTCGTGAAATTAGAGCAGAAATAGCTATTTCAGTTGGTGCAGATATTGTTGTTGAAGGCCCACCAATGGGAATAATGGGTTCTGGACAATACTCATTATCTCTTGCCCGCATGTTCAAATCTTTAAATACAGATATTATTCCCCGAGGATACAATCCTGTTGAAGGCTTTGATAATATTTTAGAAAGAATAAAATTAGGCCATCCAATAGCTCCTAAACCTTACAAAATCATTGATATGGAAACAAAAGAAGTTTTACTTAAAGATAAATTGGCTGAAGATAATTATGTAATAGTAAGTTTATCTAAATCATTGAATAAGATAGATTTTAACTTTAAAGATAAATTTCTTTTTGTTGAAAGAATTACCGGTGTTTCCGGAAGCAAAATAAGAGAAGCGGTATCTAATAATAATTTTGATTTAGTTAAAGATATGATGCCTGATGAAACTATTGACATTTTAAAGCGTGAAATTAGCCAAAACAGGGCACCATTACATGATTTAAGAGTTGATGAAAATATTATTGACAATGCCAATAATTTAACTTTTGAGGAATTGTCCAATTTAAATTTATTCAATGATGAATTAGCACATAAAATTATTGAAAATCGTCCATTTGATTCAGTTTCAGATGTTTATAATAGTTTAAATCAGGGATTTTCTAAATTTTTTAAAACACGTATCTTAAGTGTTTTAGAGGCAAATATTTCAAAAGAAGTAATTTCAAGTTATATTGATTATTATCCTTCAGTAATCAGGGTTTTAGATTATAAAAATAAAGAAAAATTAGAGAAATTCAAAGAAAAGGTAAATAATAAAAATGTAGAATTATTTACCGATTAAATTTCCGAAGAATGTTCCAGGGTCACTTAATCCAAATAATGCATCTGCAAATGTTGGATATGATGAACTTAATATAAATAAGTAAACAATGTAGAACACTACAAGAATTACTAAAACTATTAAAATAACTGTTAATAGTATATCTACTACTCCATATGGCTCTTTACCTGTTTCCATGTTTCTAATATTGTGGATTGATTTTGTTGATGGTGTTAGTCCAGCATCATATCCTCCTTTTTGTCTTGGAGATTGTGCCTGATTATAGTTTGGATGTTGTGCTGGAGGCACCTGTTGCGGAATAAAATCTCCTTGAGGATTGTTATGAGTCACATTATTGATGTTTAAAAATCCTTTTTCATTATAATTGTTTGCTGGAGGAATATATTGGCTATATTCACTTCCCATATTGTTATAATATGTTTCATTTGGCCTAATCTCTTGAGGATTTTTAGTTAAAGAACCATAATTTGTTTCATCTCTTGCTATTTGTTCGGTTAATGGGATTTCTGGTTCATCAAAATATAAATCTTCCAAATAATGTTCATATTTGGATTCTATTTCTCTATTTGGTATTTCCGGTGGTTGGTAAGAGTGGTCTGGATAAATAAATCCATCGTCTTCTAATGGTTCTGTTTGTTGTTGGAATTGATTTTCTAATGGTTGAAAATTGTCGGTTTGTCTTATATTATCATTAGAAGGGTAAAGAGCATCTTGAGTATATGGACTTTCTGTTTCATAACTTTGGTTTAGCATATTTTGATTTTCAAAGTTATTTAGTGCATAGGGGGATTCATTATAGTTTTCTGGTTCATTGTTAAGTATATCTCCAATAGTGCGGTCATTTGTTGGAGCATCATATGAAGGTGTTGGTATTTCTTTTTCGTAATAGTCGTATTCATCATATTGGGGGGTCATTTCTTCTAATGTATTGGAAATTTGATCATTGGAAGGAGCAATATTTTCATTAATTTTAGGTTCGCTCATTCCTATAATCTTTTCTAAACAATCTTTACAGTAAGTTTTACCGGCTATTTCCATTGAACATTCTGCACAGATAGGTTTTCCGCAAACCGTACATGCACTTATGCTTTCTTTTCCAGGGTGATAATAACAGTCCATATTTTTCACGCTCTTTATTTTTTTATAGTAACCTATTATTTATTTTATTAATGTTTATTTAATTTTTTTCATATTTATATATGCTATTTTAATTTATGGCCAGGTCAATACTTTTGGAACTTTCACATCTTTAAGTTTGTCTTTTACCATATCAGGCCAGTTTTCTTTGTCAAATCCTTTTTGTGAAATAAATCCGAATAACCATCTTGTAATTCCAAATCCTGTACATCCGGTCCATATTCTATGATTGTGAGCTTCTTTAATTGAGAAACCTTCAATGAAATGTGTTCCATGAACATTTGCAGATACAACGGCCACTCCTTTTTCCTGACCAGGTATTTTTAAACGCATTTCATATTTTGGAACATCAGGGAATTCTATTCCTCTATCGTCTTGTTTTCTTCCTTCTAAGTAAAATGGGTCATCTCCAATTTCAGTATACCATTCAAGTTCAAGCTCATTTGCAAGTTCGTGGGAAAGTTCAAGAGTTGCATCTCTAATTTTGGTTACTTCTTCTGGGTCTGCTAACCATACACATTCAATTCTCTGGAATTCGTGTACACGATCAAGACCTTTTGCACCTCCTCCTTCCCATCTGTAAGTCCATCCACTTTTATCATAGAATTTAATAGGCATTTCACTTTCATCTATTACTTCATGGGAGAAAAACTGATAGAATGGTTCGCATTGTGCAGCAGCATTTACATATCCTGGATTTTTAAGTCCTTGTTTAAGTAAATCAATAGGTACTTCTTTATTTATAATTAAATCATTTTTAAATTGGGTAAATATCTCAGGATCTCTTTTAGGAGC
>CAYPJH010000075.1:0-9281 GCA_964411035.1 uncultured Methanobrevibacter sp.
GTTATTTTTATCGGAAGCTTTACAACTCTAGCGACATTAGGTTTAGGAACAGTTTCAATCATTGGTTCTATTTTAGCAATCCTTTTTGGATTTTTTTCATTTAAAAATCCTGAAATAGCGGGAGTAGGACTTGTAATATCATCCATTTTAGTTTTATTCGGTTCATCTATATTTGGAATGATCGGAGCTATTTTAATCTTAATCGCAGGAATTTTGGATTTATTTAGAAAATAATTTTTAAATATTCAAATAAGGCACTTTTAAAAAGCCGTCTGATAAATGATTTTTCTTTTTTTTCTTTATTTTTGAATTTTAATGTTGTAAAATGTAGATAATGGGATGAAAAAGGTAATTTACATTATTTTTTAGTTTTATTTGCCTATTAACTTATACTATTGTTTTATCAAATCAGAGAATTTAGAGTTTATTCATACTTTTAGTAAAATCACCCAATCAAATAACCTCTAGTAGGGATGATTTAAAAGGAAATATGCCAACAATAGATAGATTAAAAATCATTGACCCATTTTTCAAATTTCACCAATCAATAAACAGACAAATTTGCATGTTTAAAACAAAAAACAGGAAAATCACCAAAGTTTTTGAAGGGGTTCAAATAAGAACTCAAAAATTATTTATTTAATGTAATCTAAATAGTTTAAATGAATTGTTGTGATTATGATGAGCATTAGAGATGAAGTAACCAAAATGGGAGAATACACATATAAAATCCCAGGTAGCTATAACAAGAAAATGAGGGCTAGTGGAAAGTTATATCTTGATGATGAAAGTTTTGAAAACCTAGAAGACGGTGCATTAGAACAAATTGCAAATATAACTCATCTTCCAGGTATTCAACGTTTTGCAATTGGATTGCCGGATATTCATTTTGGATATGGATTTCCTATTGGTGGGGTAGCTGCTTTCAGTCAAAGAAATGGAGTAGTATCTCCTGGTGGTGTTGGTTTTGATATTAATTGTGGAGTACGATTAATTAGGACAAATCTAACTAAACCTGATATAGAAGATAAATTAGATGATCTTGTAGAAGTGCTATTTAAAAATATTCCTTCCGGTGTAGGGAGTAAAGGCAAAATTAAATTGGATAAAGATGAAATCAATGATGTCCTTGATTATGGTGCTGAATGGGCTGTTAAAAACGGATATGGCTGGGAAGAAGATTTGGAATTTTTAGAAGAGAATGGTAGAATTAAAGAGGCAGACAGTGATTTTGTTTCTGATAAAGCTAAAAAAAGAGGAATTCCTCAGCTAGGATCACTTGGTTCTGGAAACCATTTTTTAGAAATTCAGGTTGTTGATGAAATCTATGATAAAGAAGCAGCAGAAGTATTCGGTCTTAAGGAAGGTATGATTACAATAATGATTCACAGTGGTTCTAGAGGTTGCGGACATCAAGTATGCTCTGATTATTTAAGAATAATGGATAAAGCATATAAAGAAAAACAATTAGATATTCCGGATAGACAATTAGCTTGCGCTCCAATCGATAGTAAGGAAGCACAAAGCTATTTAAAAGCTATGTTTGCAGCTGCAAATTATGCATGGGCAAATCGTCAAATGATGACTCATTGGATTCGTGAATCCTTCGAACAGGTACTTGGAAAATCAGCAAAGGACATGGACATGGGAATTGTTTATGATGTTGCTCACAATATTGCAAAAAAAGAAACACATTCCTACAAGGGTGTTAAATCTGATGTTATAGTTCATAGAAAAGGAGCTACAAGAGCTTTTGGACCTGGCTGTGAAGAAATTCCAGAAAAATATAGAAGCATTGGTCAGCCAGTTTTAATTCCGGGAACAATGGGAACTTCATCATATGTCTTAAAAGGAACAGAAATTGCAATGGAAGAAACATTTGGTTCAACAGCTCATGGTGCAGGCCGTGTACTTTCACGTTCACAGGCTAAAAAAGATTTTACAGCTGAAGAAATTGAAGAATCATTAGATGGCAAAGGCATTAAAATTAAAGCTACTACAAAAAATGTAATTGCTGAAGAGGCACCTGGGGCTTATAAAGATGTTGATACTGTTGTAAAAATATCTGATGCTGTTGGAATAGCAAGACTAGTTGCAAAAGTATCTCCATTAGCTGTTACAAAAGGGTAATACTATGATTGGAATAATTGGTGGAAGTGGTGTTTACGAAATCACTGAAAAAGCTGAAAGTATAGAAGAAAAGAGAATCGGAGATGTTATAGTAACATTTTTAAATATTGCAGGTAAACGTGTTGCTTTTATACCAAGACATTCAGGTTCTCACAGTATTCCTCCACATAAGATCAACTATAAATCTAATATTGATGCATTAAAGAAGGTAGGGGTAAATCAGATTATTGCAACAAACTCTGTTGGATCTCTTAATTTAGAAATGCCTCCAGGTTCATTTGTACTTCCAAATGATTTTTTAGATTTTACAGTTTCAAGAGACAAGACCTTTTTCAATGATAAGGTAGTTCATATAGATGTTACAGAACCTTATTGTGAAACTATTAATAAGGTTATATCTTCCTGCGGTGATGTAATTAATGGTGGAGTTTATGTTTCAACAGAAGGGCCAAGATTTGAAACTCCTGCTGAAATTAAAATGTTTAAACTTCTTGGGGGAGATATTGTTGGAATGACAGGTGTTCCGGAAGTAGTCCTTGCACGAGAGAAGGAAATGTGCTATAGTTCAATTTGCATTGTTTCTAACTTTGCAGCAGGAATATCTGATGAAAAATTAACAATTGACGAAGTATTTGAGATGATGGAAGTTAAAAAGGATGAGTTAATAGATTTAATTTTTAAAACTATTGAAAAATTACCTGATGTTGACTGTAGTTGTCGTCATGCTCTTGATGGAGCAGAGGTTTAACTCCTCAAATACTCTTTTTCTACATTTTTTTGAATTATTTTAAAGATAATCACATTCATTGCAACGACAATAAGCAATACGTATCCTGCGATTTCATAATGAGGATAGGAGTTTCTTAAAGTTATAATAGCTATTGATGTGTAAAATAAGATAATATTTGAAATATAGAATGTTTTTTCATAAGCTATATCAGACCCGATATTTAATTTTTTAGGAATATTAATTAAATAGGGGTGTCTTAAAAGGATTGGTATTGTTAAGAATATTAGGATTGTAGATGCTACAAATAGATAAATATTTGCCGTTAAAATTCCTAAAACAAAAATTAAGATAATTGCAACAGATAATCCAACAACACTGTATTTTAATTGGCTTGTATTCATGAAGTTATATTTTATATAATGTTATTAAAATATTTATGGTATAGTTTTATTTTATAGTATTAGAGGTTTTTATATGGTAGATTTTGGCAGAACTTTTATTGGAAGCTCATGGCTTTATGCTCAAGAAGAGTATTATTATAGTGACAGTTTTCCAAGAGGAAAATCTTATGCTAAATCCAATAAGGTCTCTTCTTTAGAATTTTCTAAAAATAGGGTCAGTGCTAAAGTTAAAGGCAGTTATAATAATTATTATGATGTTCATATGGATTTTGATCACTTCAACGAATCTGATAAGGAGATAATTTTAAACACCATTAGGGAAAATCCATTATATTTATCAGCTATTGCCAATAATAGTTTTCCAAAAGACCTTTTTGATGAATTGGGAGATAAAAATGTTGATTTAATAAATATAATTACTATTGTGGATTGTAATTGTCCTGATTTTTTGTCCCTGCCCTGTAAACATATTGCAGCCGTAATTTATAGCTTATCCGTTGTTTTTGATAAAAATCCTCTTAAACTGTTTGAGCTTCAGGGTTTGAATTTAAAAAAAGAGCTAAACATAGCTTCCGGTGAAATAACTAAAGTTAGTGATTTTTTTAAAAAAGATGAAATGGAATATGGGGTAATGGATTTTCAAGCATTGGACCTGTCTGGCATTCCAAAACTAGGAGATGAAACCTTTTCATTTTTAAATGACAATCCAATGTTCTATGAAAAGGATTTTAAAAAGATTTTAAATAATTTTTATAGAAGCTTTAAAAGATATGCAGGTAAATTTTTAAAAGTTGAAAATTCTAGATATATGGATTTCATAATTCTTAATGAAGAGTATGTTAAATCTGGTGATGTTAAGGAAAATTTTCAGAGTAAATGGTCAAATCCAGATAATTGGGGAAAAATTAACATTAATTTAAATGATAAATTTCTGATTAAGAGTTTTAGTATAGATGGAAGAACAGAATATAATCCTTCAAATGAAAAATTTTTAGTGTCTATTCTTGCAGAATCCTATATTTATTCCAATATTGATGATTATAATGACAATCTCAAATTTTTAGTTCAATTGTTTGAATTTGCAATGGAATTAATTAAAAAAGAAGCTTTTGTACCTTTATTGCTTAAGCTAAATACTCATTACATTATTCGTTTCATGCCTCCATTGTATAATTTTAGGATAAATAAAATTGTCGAATCATTGACTCGGATGGCTCCTGAAGGTATGGTAACCTATAATGGCCAGGAATTATCTAAAAAACAGGAAGTATTATCTTTAACATCAATGTTGATACATGGAATATTAGTATTTTATAAGGAATCCGGGATTACTCAGGCACTTTCAAAAAATATGGGAAACCCTGCTTTCGATATTTTTTTAGGTTTGAATAAAGGATTTGAAGGAGAGTATAGTGGAGATGAATTTTTAATCAAGCAATGGATTTCAAAAATATCATTTAAATATGAAGTTCACAATATTTACCTTGAATTTAAAGAAAAAGAGGATTATATTACATTGGATTTAAGGGTTGGAAATAAAAGGGTTTATGATATTTTATTGAAGGGTGGAGAAGAATTGGATGATGTTTTTAGAGATATCTCTTTGATTAAAAAGAATCTGCCGGAAATTAATGAGTTGCTTACAACAGGCAATTTGCTTAATTTCGATTTTCATGATTTTGTTGATTTTTTAGAAAAATCAGCACCACTATTTGAAATTAACGGAATTAAAGTTGTTCTTCCAAAATCTGTTCAGAAATGTGTGAAATTTAATCTTGCTTTAAGTTCATCTTCTCCAGACATTACTAAAAGTTATATTAATCAAAACGGCATATCTAAGTTTAACTGGGAAGTAGCTATTGGTGAGAATAGAATTTCTGTTGAAGAGTTTGAAAAACTAGTTAAAAACTCTGAAAACATAGTTAAATTAGCTAATAATTATATAATTCTTGATAGGGATGAAATGCTTAAATTTGTTAAGAAATTAGGTAAAATACAAAATTTAAATGAATTTGAGTTAATGGAAGTACTTTTAAGTGAAAAACTGGAGGATATTGATGTCAACATTGATAATCATCTTAAAAACATCTTTAACAATATGGTGCATTTTGATGAAATTCCAGTTCCGGATAATATTCGTGTTGAGTTAAGGGATTATCAAAAATCAGGATTTTCATGGTTAGTTCAAAATATTAACAATGGTTTTGGAAGTATTCTTGCTGATGATATGGGGCTTGGTAAAACAGTTCAGTCATTAGCTGCAATTCAACATTTCAAGCAGGAAGGGATGATCGCCAATAAAAAGGTTTTAATCGTAATGCCTAATGGCCTTCTTTTAAATTGGTTTAGGGAAATTGAAAAGTTCACGCCTGATCTTAAAGCGGTTATTTATCATGGTGCTGATCGTGAACTTCCTAAAGATGATTATGATATTCTTTTAACATCTTATGGAATTTTAAGGTCAGATAAGGACATAATCAATGAGCTAGACTGGTTTTTAATGATTATTGATGAAGCCCAAAACATTAAAAATCCCAGAACAAAACAGACAAGGGCAGTTAAGGATATTGATGCTGATAATAGGATTGCATTGTCCGGAACTCCTGTTGAGAATAGATTAAGTGAATACTGGAGCATTTTTGATTTTACAAATCCTCACTATCTGCCTTCATTTAAAAAGTTTACAAATGATTATATTAAACCGATAGAGCTATCAAAAGACTTGGATGTTTTAAACAGGTTTAAAACATTAACGGAACCTTTTATTTTAAGAAGACTTAAAACAGATAAAGATATTATCAAGGATTTGCCGGATAAGTTTGTCAATGATGTATACTGCAATTTAACAGTTAAGCAGGCAGCTATTTATCAGGAAACTTTGGATTCATTGATGGAAGTTATTCATGATGAAGAAGATGTAAATAGAAGAGGTGCGATTTTAAAACTTATAACTTCCTTAAAACAAATTTGCAATCATCCTGCGCAGTTTTTAAAATCTGAAAAGTTTAATGTTGGACAATCTGGAAAAATGGAAGTGTTAATTGATATACTTGATAATATATTGGCAAATGATGAGAAAGTAATAATTTTTACCCAATATGTTCAGATGGGTGAAATTATAAAGAAACTTGTTGAAAAGAAATTTAAAACATCTGTTGGATTTTTACATGGAGGTCTGGATAGGGAAAATAAAGATATGGTTATTCAGGATTTCCAAAACAATGATAAGAATAAGATTCTTTTAGCTTCCCTTAAAACAGGAGGGACTGGACTTAATCTTACGGCTGCTCAAAATGTTATCCATTATGATTTATGGTGGAATCCGGCTGTGGAAAACCAGGCAACTGACAGGGCATATAGAATCGGTCAGAAAAATAATGTAATGGTATATAGGTTAATTACATCCGGAACATTTGAAGAAGAAATAGATAGTATGATTAAAGAAAAAGAGGAATTGGCTGATTTAACTGTCAGCACTAATCAAATATTCATTACTGAAATGGATGATAAACAGTTAAACAACTTATTAAAACTTAGAAATTAATTTATCATAGGATAAGATTAAAAAATTTATATGATGAAAATAAATAATTATTTGGTTGATTATATGTCAAAAGTTATATTATTAAACGGAAGTCCACGTCTTAACAGTAATACTGGGGATGTTTTAGAAATATGTGCTGAGGAAATTGAAAAAAACGGTGTAGAAGCTGAAATAGTTTCATTAAGAGGTAAGGATATCAAATCATGTATAGCCTGTAACGGCTGTTCTGGAACTGGAAAATGTGTTCTTGATGATGGATTAAATGAGATTATTGATAAAATAAGAGAAGCAGATGGTTTTATACCTGCAGCACCGGTTTATTTCGGAACTGCAAGAGGAGACATCATGGCTGCACTTCAAAGAATTGGTAAGGTTTCCCGTGGAAATGATAAATTCCTTGATTGGATGGTAGGTGGACCAATAGCTGTTGCAAGAAGAGGAGGTCAAACATTAACACTCCAGGAGATGACCATGTTTTTCCCAATTAATAATATGATTATAGCGGGAAGTACCTACTGGAATATGGTATTTGCAGGACCTGAAGGCACAGCATTTGAAGATGAAGAAGGAATTGAGACAATTAAATTATTTGGAGAGAATGTAGCTAAAATAATTAAAAAACTCAGGTGATTTGATGAGAATAGCAGTCGCTTCAAGCGATGGAAAAACTGTTGATCTTCATCTTGGAAAGGCCAATTCATTATATGTCTATGATTGGAATGATAAAGATGGAGTTGCATTTTTAGAGCATCGAAAACTGAATATCGAGCAGTCTGCAAGACATCAGGGCTCAGATGTGTTAGCTGCATGTGAAGACTGTGATGTTATCATATGTTCTCAATTTGGCTTTAAAACTAAAATAAAGGCCGAAGATTTAAATATTAAACTGGTGGTTGAAGAGAATCTTGGAGTAATGGAAGCTGTGGATAAATATATTCAGCACTATAAGTTTATGAATAGTTGATTTATCCTTTTTTATTTTTCACATACTGTGATTTTTCTAATTGATTTTAGGGGTTAAAAATTGATTTAAACCATGATTTTATCTTTAATCTCTAAAAGTTCTATTTTTTATTCAAGGTTAATTTTATATATTATAAAGAAAAAAACTAATAATAACCTTTATGGGCGGGTTTTAAAATAAAATTTTATCTTATGAATATTTTTTAGTCGTACAATGTTTAAATTAACTAAAATCGACTATTTTTAATTATATTTACAAAATTAAAATGGCAGTAGCTATTTTTCATTATAATAGAAAATTTATTTAAAATAACTATAATTTAAGGACGATATAATGGCAAAAGGAAAATCAAAAACAAGACGTAGGGTACGTGACACTTGGAAAGAAAAAAATTGGTATGATATTAAAACTCCAATCGCATTCGGAGATAAGGAAATAGGTGAAACTCCAGCAAGAGATCCAGATTTACTCATTGGAAGAGGAGTAGAAGTAACTATGAGAGAATTAACCGGAGAATTCTCAAAACAATATATTAAAGTTAGATTTGAAATTGACAATGTAGCTGGAGATAGTGCAAGCACTAAATTTACAGGTCACAAAACTACTACTGATTATGTAAGAAGTATGATTAGAAGAGGAACCAGTAGAGTCGATACTTCTGTTATTGTAAAAACTAAAGATGATCGTAAAATTAAACTCCATGTATTAGCTGTAACAATTAGAAGAGCTAAATCTTCCCAACAAAAATACATGAGAGAAATCATCACCGATTTATTAAAAACTGTTGCTAGTGAAAAATCATTTGATGAATTAGTTGCAGATGCTGTAAATGGAAGGTTAGCTAGTGAAGTATATCACAAAGCTAAAAAAATCTACCCTCTTAAAAGAGTAGAAATCATTAAAAGTAAAGTATTAGCTTAAATACTTTATTTTAAATTCTTTTTTTTTAATTCATCAATTTAATATAAACTATTTCTTATTTTATTGTTCTGGCTATAGATTTAATGGCAAAAAAAAATAAATGCTGATAATCATTAGAATCAACTGATAGTCATCTATAACTGTTTTTACTTGAAAAGAAATCCTGTTAGTGTGGAAAATTGTCATTTGATGTTAATTACATTGTTTATGTGTATTATCTGTAATATTGTTCTTTCAGCGGATAATAATTTAGATGCAGCAGATATTTTATTAAAACCTTTAGAAAATTTTATTATAAATTAAAATTAAATATATACAATGAGAATTTTTAGGTTTTGCATATGGAAGAATTAATGATAAATTGGGGATATGTAGTTCTATTATTTATATTAGGATATGTTACATATAAAAGAAAAGCTCTAGATTTGTTAGGGTCTCTTTTCATGATTTTAATGGGTATTGTAATTATATTTTCTGCAGGAGTTAAATGGCTTTTGCTGTTAGTTCTATTTTTAGTTTTAGCCTTATTTGCAACAAGATATGCAAAAAATTATAAGAAATCATTAGGTGAATTTGAAGGTAGAAGAACAG
>CAYPJH010000076.1:0-3217 GCA_964411035.1 uncultured Methanobrevibacter sp.
GTAATAGCCAGTGGTTTTAATGAAGTAACTCAGGAAGTGGAAATGGATGCTGCATATGAGATTTTAGATGCAATTGAAAATGAAAATGCTACTAAAGTTGCATGTGAAAACATTACTGAGGCTGCAGAGCTGGCCTTTAAATATTCAAAACCTGGAGATATAATTTTACATATGGGTCCGTTAATAGCTTATGACAGATTAACGACTGTTGAAAAAATCATGATTGGTCTTGAAGAAGGTTGTAATAAATATGATTAAAAAAAACGCTACTTTTGGTGTTATTGGAATTTGTGGAGCTAATGGGAATTTAATAGCAAGGCTTCTTATTCAAAGAGGTTTTAAGGTCATTGGTAGCGATACATCATCAAAAAAAGATTGCAGGTTTATAAAATCTCTTGAGGATTATGATATTGAAATATTTTTTGGGGACAATCCTGATGAATTTTTCACTAAAATTGATTATCTTGTTCCGCCCCTTAGTTTAAAGGAAGATAATCCTATATTTAAAAAAGCAAAAGACAATAATGTTAATATTATGTGTGTTCATGATATTATCGATAATTTTAAAGTAGAGAAACCTGTTTTTGCAATTACCGGAACCAATGGTAAAACAACATCAACACAGCTTCTTAAGAAAATTGCCTATGATAATGATATTAGACCTTCAGAACATGATTTGGAGGGAATGCAGGGCAATGCAGAGTTTATTCCTATTCTCCAATCCCGTCTTGATGGAGATGTTTCTATTTTGGAAATAGGAACATTTGGAGTTCCGGGCACGATTAAAAGAATAACTGATAATGTTGATTTGCAGTCTGGTCTGATTACAAATATTACAGAAGATCATTTAAATGAACTTTCAGGATTTATGGAATATGCTCATGTTAAAGGTGAGTTTATTCAAACACTTATGGGTAAGCAGATTATAGTAAATGCAAATGATCCAACAATAATGGGACTTCTAAAAGAGTATTCCTATGATGGTGAGCTAATTACATTCAGGGTGGAAGCACCATATATAGGAACAGCTCAAAAGCAGTGTGTTTGTGGTGAAATGATAAATGTTCAGGAAATAATCTCAGGTTCAGGAATCTATTTCTGCAAATGCGGCATTACAACCCCTCAAACAGACTATATTGCAACAAATATAAATTTAGATGATAAAAAATTCGACTTATTCACGCCAACAGGAAAAATTGAAGTTAAAACCCAACTTGATGGACTTCACAATGTTTATAATATTGTTGGAGTTATTATTGCAGCTCATAAATTCTTAAAACTTTCTTATGATAAAATTCTTAAATCAGTAGAATCTTTTACAGGCGTAGAAGGTAGAATGGAAAAAGTTACAACAATCAACAATAAAGACATAATAGTTGACTTTGCACATAACCCTGCAGGTGTTAAAACAGTCTTAGCAGAATTTAAAAAGCTATACAATGAAATCACAACAATCATTACAGTATCCTCTGAATCCGGTGAGAAGGGAGACTTGGAAATCTTTGAAAATGCTTTAAAATATTCAAAATATATTATACCTGCATCAATAGCATCTCAAAAAATAGCTAAAAAACTAATTAAAGAAAACCCATCACTTAAAAATAAGATATTTTTAGAAGAACTCGATGAAAAATTCGTTAAAAAAGGAACAATCGGAACTACTTCTGAAGATGTTAAAAAAAGTGTTCAAAAGGCTCTTAATTTAGACTGTGATAAAATAATAGCTATTGGTGAAGCAGCAGCTAAATTTAAAAATAATCTCCTAAACCTATAATTACTTTTCAAACGCTCTCATATTTTATAAATATAAAAAAATAATATTAAAACATGGCAAATTATATAAAACATTCATTAATTAAACCGAATTCTATTGAATCTAGATTATATCAACAGGTATTAGCGGCGGATGTTTTAAGAAAAGGAAACACTATGGTTGTAGCCCCTACAGCACTAGGTAAAACAATTGTAGCTATTCTTGTTGCATCAGATAGATTAGAGAAAGTTAAACATTCAAAAGTATTGGTTTTATCTCCAAGCAAACCTTTAGCTATACAGCATGAAAACAGCTTTAAGGAATTTTTAAATGTTCCATGCAGTTCAATTACAGGTTCAGTTAAAATCGAAGACAGAGTAAAACGCTGGGAAGAATCACAGGTCATATCTGCAACCCCCCAAACAGTAGAATCTGATTTGTTAAATGGAAGATACACATTAGAAGATGTATCCCTAATAGTTTTTGATGAATGTCACCACGGTGTCGGTTCCTATTCTTATGTATATTTAGCATCAAGATATGTTAAGGAATCCAAATATAATCTTATTTTAGCCCTAACTGCATCACCAGGTTCAGATAAAGAAAAAATAAAAGAAGTTTGCCATAATTTATACATTCAAAACGTTGTAGTTAAAAGCGAAGAAGACCCGGATGTCAGACCATATTTCAATCCTGTAAAAATCGATTGGATTAGAGTTAAAATGTCTGAAGAGCTAGAAAAAATTAAAGAATTAGTTAACAAGGCTCTTAAGTTAAGACTAAAAGCTCTTAAAAATATGAAAGTCATTAATACAGTTTCAGTAAACAAAAGGGATATTTTAAAAGCTAGAAGCAGAGTTCAAAACACCCTTGCCCGTTCAGTAAACCCTAGAAAAGAATGTTTTAGAGCAATTTCCCTTTTAACAGCAGTTATTAATTTACAGCATTCATTGGAACTTATTGAAACCCAGGGCGTTTTAACATTCAATAAGTATATTTCCAGACTTAGAAAAAAACAAACAAAAGCTGCAAGATCCTTAATCAATGATATAAATTTCTCTGAAGCTATTGTAAGAGCAAAAAGAGCTGAAAAAAAGGGTCTTGAACACCCAAAATTAGGAAAACTTGCTAATATCCTTAAAAAAGAATTATCTCAAAATGGCCAAACCAAATTGCAGTCAGACAGATTCTCCGATAATAAAAATAATAACAATTCTAAGGTAATGGTCTTTACTCAGTATAGAGATACTGTTGAAATGATTTATCAAAAACTTGAAAAGGAAGGAATCAAATCAGCAAAATTCTTTGGTCAGGCATCAAGAGATGGAGAAAAAGGATTATCACAAAAAGAACAAAAATCAATAATTAAATCTTTTAAAAAAGGAGAATATGATGTTCTTATATCAACCAGTGTTGCTGAAGAAGGTATTGATATTCCTGCAGTGGATTTGGTAATTTTATATG
>CAYPJH010000077.1:0-2353 GCA_964411035.1 uncultured Methanobrevibacter sp.
GTATAATGGTTTATCAATATCTAATAATGTTACAGTCTTATCTACAATCCAATCTGAAGATTTAGATATATCAACAAATGATAAAAAGCCGTTTATTGGTAAAATATTAAATAAAGATGGCAGTCCTGCTCAATGTGTTAAAGCTACAATGAACATCCATGGTGTATTTTATAACAAAATTACCGGATTAGATGGCTGTTTTAAATTAAACATTAATCTTGCACCGGGCAAATATATCATAACAACATATTATGGAGATGCTGCAAGATCTAACACGATTGCCGTTGAAGACTAATAAAAATTAAACACGGACAAAAATGTTATTCCTTTAATGGAATAACTACTTTTCTTTTTTTAAAAAAACAGTTTTTTAAACTATTATCATTAATAACTAAAATAATATAAGCTGCATATATTGGTTAAGTGATAAATTTAGGTGAAATAACTATTCTTGGAATTTTTATGCTGGATTAAATAATTAAAATAAAAAAAAAGAAGGGTGAAATTATTTACTATTGGTCATAGTTCCGCCCAAATAGCTAGCATAACCTTTTAAATCTAACATTCCATGACCTGAAAAGTTAATGACAATAGTTTTTTCTTCGCCGGTTTCTTTAGCTTTTAATGCTTCATCAATTCCTACTTTAATTGCATGGGTTGTTTCAGGAGCTGGAAGCACACCTTCACATCTTGCAAAAGTAATACCTGCATTAAATACATCTCTTTGATGAGCAGTAACCGGATTTAAATATCCTTCTTTAGCAAGTAAGGATACTATTGGTGACATTCCATGGTATCTTAATCCACCTGCATGTACAGAAGGTGCAACAAAATCATGGCCTAATGTAAACATTTTAAGCATAGGGGTAAATCCATTAACATCACCAAAATCATATTCATAACTTCCTTCAGTTAAAGTAGGACAAGCACTAGGTTCTACAGCTATGAATTCTGTTTCAGAGTTTCCATCAATTTTATCTTTAATGAATGGGAACAGTGAACCTGCTAAATTACTTCCTCCACCTGCACAGGCAATCATTGTATCAGGTTCTTCTTCAGCTATTTCTAATTGTTTTTTAAGTTCCTGACCAATAATGGTTTGATGAAGCATTACATGGTTTAAAACACTTCCTAATGAATATTTGACATTATCATATTCAAGTGCTTCTTCCATAGCTTCAGATATAGCAATTCCTAATGAACCAGGATGATCAGGATTATCTTTAAGAATTTCTCGTCCAACTTTTGTATTTTCACTTGGAGAAGCATGTACATTTCCATTGTAAATATTCATGATGTTTTTTCTATCTGGTTTTTGGTTAAATGATACTTTAACCATGTAAACTGTAATGTCAAGATCAAGTAAACTGCCTGCTAGAGATAATGCTGTACCCCATTGGCCTGCACCTGTTTCTGTGGTTAATCTTTCAACTCCTTCTTTTTTAGCAAAATAAGCTTGTGGAATTGCACTGTTTAGTTTATGTGAACCTGTTGGTGAAGTATCTTCCCTTTTATAATAAATTTTAGCAGGAGTGTTTAATTTTTCTTCAAGCCTTTTAGCTCTAAATAATGGGCTTGGCCTTCCCATCTGCATATAAAGTTCTCTTACTTCTTTTGGGATTTTTATATATCTGTCAGTAGCAAATTCTTGTTCAAGAGCTGATTTTGTAAATGCTTTTTGTAAATCTGATATTTGGTCCTTTCCTTCACTATTTTTAGGCATTGGTAATTCTGTAGGTAAATCTGCAAGAATATTATACCAGTTTTTAGGAACTTCATCAGAGGATAAAGTAATTTTATAATTTTCACTCATATAGTACACCTATATAAAATTATATTCAATGTACTATTTAAAACTTAAGTGTACTAAAAAGTACATTAAATTATTAATAAAATAAAAAACAATAAAAAAGAATATGAAAGTAGTGGCTATTGATATAGGAACCGGAACACAGGATATTTTGATTTACGACGATGAAAAAGAATTAGAAAACTCCATGAAACTTGTTTTACCATCCCCCCACTTATACATTGCACAAAAAATAAAAGAAAGTGAAAATAACATTTATTTTGATGGAAAAATAATGGGTGGTGGAAAACTTAAAAACAGAATCATAGAACATATGGAAAAGGGATATAAAGTAGTAATGGAACCACAATGTGCAAAAACCATAAGAGACAATCTAGAACAAGTAAAATCATATGGAATAGAAATAGCTGAAGATAAGCAAAACTATAAAGACTATACTAAAATAACATTAGGCGACATTAATATTAAAAAACTCACAAAAGTAATTTTAGAATATGACCTTGATTTTGACTTTGACAATATTGCAATAGCTGTTCAGGACCA
>CAYPJH010000078.1:0-4717 GCA_964411035.1 uncultured Methanobrevibacter sp.
GGTTGTTTCAATCGCCGGACGTATTATGTCAAAACGCGGCATGGGCAAGGTGGGATTTGCTCACGTTGCCGATATTGACGGACAGATTCAGCTGTTTGTAAAGAAGGATATTCTCGGCGAGGAGGAATATAACCGCTTCAAGAAGCTTGACATAGGCGATATCGTAGGCGCCGAGGGTGAGGTATTCACGACACAGACAGGCGAAATTTCAATAAGAGTCAATACAATCACGCTTCTCTCAAAATCGCTTCAGTCAGCAGTAATTAATCCGCTAGGAGTTAAAACTAATGGATTTATCTCAGCAGTTTCAGCATCATACTTTTCAAATATATTGTAAAGTTTCCATATAGTATCTCCCATTGGTGAAATTAAATCTGAACTTACTCCCATTTTACGAGCTATTTCCCGAGCTTCATATGGTAAGAATTCCTGTAATGGGTTTGGATAATATTTTATGATTTTTTCAGGATTGGTTTTAGCCAAGTTCTCTATTTCAACTCCACCTTCAGCACTAGCCATGATTACCGGTTTTTTAGCAGCTCTATCAATAGAAACACCAACATAAAATTCTTTTAAAATGTCTGCTTTCTGTTCTATTAACAGGTGAGATACCTTTTCACCTTTGATATTCATGCCTAAAATTTCTTCAGCTATGTTATATGCTTCACCAGGGTCGTTTGCAAATTTAACTCCTCCAGCTTTTCCACGACCTCCAACAAGAACTTGTGCTTTAATAACAACAGGTTCGCCCATTTCAGAAGTTATGGAAGTAGCTTCTTCAGGAGTATATGCAACATGACCTTCTAAAATATTAAGTCCACCTCTTTTAAATATTTTTTTTGCAACATGTTCAAAAAACTTCATTTTTAAAAACCTCTCATAATAATTCATATCCTGCTTCGAATGCTTGAATGTTCTTTTCTTCAGTTCCACGAGGAACGCTGTCTAAAATTGCTTCTTTTGCAGCTTCAGAAGATATGATTTCAGTGATTTTTGTAATAGCTCCAACCATAACAATATTAGCTACAATTTTAAGACCAATATCATCTACAGCAGTTTTAGTTGCAGGTGCTTCATAAACTTTAATATTATGTTCATCTATATACTCACGAACATCTTCAACATCAGTTGTTCCAGGATCCACAATTAAAGTTCCTTCATCTTTTAAATCAACAATATATTTAATTAAAGCTTCATTTGACATTGCTACTAAAATGTCGGGACTTTGTACTTTTGGATAATCGATTTCATCATCGCTTATAACAACCTCACATTTAGATGCTCCTCCACGAGCTTCCGGACCATATGATTGGGTTTGAACAGCTTCGTTGTTATCAAAAAGTGATGCTGCCTTACCAATGATAATTCCAGCCATGATAACACCTTGTCCTCCAAATCCTCCTATTCTTATTTCTTTTCTCATATTATCCCTTCTATAACTTATCCATATATGCAGAATAACGAATAGTTTCACTGCCTGATTGTTCCTCACTTAATTTTTGAATATTATCAGTGTATTCTGCTCTTTGTTTATTTGCAAATTCTCCAACAATTATTTTTCCTTCTAAATCTTTTTCTTTCATCCGATCAGCTTCAACTTTAAATACGGTGTTCATTTTTATATTTACTGCCATTGCTGTTGGAGTACGGGCTTTATTTTTACGTCCATAGTAAGTAGGACACTGTGATACCACTTCAACGAAACTGAATCCCGGATTTTTAAGAGCAGTTTTAATAGATCCAACTAAATTATCAATCTGAACAGTAGTCCATCTTGCAGAATATGTTGCACCTGCAGTTGCTACAAGTTCAGCTAATTTAAACGGATAATCCCTACTTCCATAAGGTGCAGTTGTTCCTATACTTCCTTTAGGTGA
Organism: uncultured Methanobrevibacter sp.; assembly: GCA_964411035.1. Taxonomy (GTDB): domain Archaea; phylum Methanobacteriota; class Methanobacteria; order Methanobacteriales; family Methanobacteriaceae; genus Methanocatella. The sequence continues at coordinate 1,878 of CAYPJH010000078.1, forward strand.
TGTTGGACTAATCTGACCTCCAGTCATTCCATAAATATTATTATTAATACAGATTACTGTTAAATTAATATTTTTACGAGCTGCATGAATTAAATGATTTCCTCCAATAGATGCAGCATCACCGTCACCAGTGAAAACTACAACATCCAAATCAGGATTTGATACTTTAAGTCCTGTTGCAAAGCTTAATGCCCTTCCATGAGTAGTATGTAAAGAATCACATTCAACATAACCCGGAATTCTTGAAGAACAACCAATACCAGAAACCATAGCTATATTATCAAAATCCATTTCCGCTTTTTCCATTCCCTTTAAAAAAGCACTCATAATACTTCCATTTCCACAACCTGGACAGAAAATATGAGGAAGTCTGTCGCTTCTTAAATAAGGTATAAATTTATTCTGGCTTTCATTTACCATTATTTCCCTCCTATTTCATCAATTTTTGCTAATATTTCTTCTGGAGTTGGCAATAATCCTCCAATTTTACCTATTAAATGAGTTTTACAATTGCAATTAACAACACGATCAACTTCATAATACATTTGACCTAAATTCATTTCAACAACAATAACATCACTTGCAGATTTTGTTAACTGTTGAATTTGAGTATCTGGAAACGGCCATGGAGTATTGATTTTAATATAACCTACTTTTTTACCTTCACTTTGAGCTTTTTTAACTGCAGTAACCATTGACCTTACAGGAGCACCATAAGAAACCACAACAATATCTGCGTCTTCACAATCTTCAGCTACAACCTCACAGATATCATCTTTATTATTAAGTATTTTATTACAGATTCTTTTAACAAGCAATTCATGAGTTTCCGGGTCATTAGTATCTGGATAACCTCTTTCATCATGAGTAAGACCGGTTATATGAATATCAAACCCTTGTCCAAAAGCAGGCATTGGATTTGTACCATTTTCAATATTTTTAAAAGGAAGATAATTATCCTGCTTTTCAGGTTTTTCTCTTGCAATGATTTCAATATCATCTTTAATTGTTATTTTTTCCCTCATATGGCCTACAACTTCATCAGCCATTATGAAAACAGGAGTCCTATATTTTTCAGCTAAATTAAATGCTTTAATTGTGAAATCAAAATATTCCTGAACACTTGATGGAGACAATGCAATTGGTTCATAATCTCCATGTGAACCCCAACGAGCTTGCATCATATCTCCTTGAGCAGCCATTGTTGGCTGTCCAGTTGATGGAGAACCTCTTTGAACATCAACAATAACAATCGGAGTTTCACTAATAAATGCATAACCAATATTTTCCTGCATTAAAGATAAACCCGGACCTGATGTTGCAGTCATTGATTTAGTTCCTCCCCAAGAACCACCGATAATAGCTCCTGCAGACGCAATTTCATCTTCCATTTGAATAAATGAACCACCTACTTTTGGAAGTTCACGAGCTAAAGTTTCTGCAACTTCAGTAGATGGCGTGATTGGATAACCTGCAAATAATCTACAACCTGCTTTTAAAGCACCTTTCGCACATGCTTCATTTCCTTGAATAAATAATTCCTGAGCCATAATCACACCTTTTATTCTTTTTTACCTGTTGAAAATTTAGGGTTGAAATTTGTATCTTCACCAACCCACCAGTTTTTATCAACATCAACAGTGATAGCTTGATCTGGACATACAACTTCACAGACACCACAATTAGTACATCTATCTTCAAAATTCACATAAGGAAGCAATACCCCTTTTTTATTAGGTTTTGGAGATATTGCATAAACATTTTGATAACACATGTAAACACAAAGATGACAACCTTTGCATAAATTTTCATCTATATCAATCATCTACAATCTACCCTATAAATTATTAATTTATATATCTGTTTAACAACATTTAAAAAGTTATTCAAAAAACTGGACTCTGTTAAAATCCTATAAATTTTCATGATTAAAATAAAACTGCATATTTATCCATTATATATTAAATATCTTTTGACACACAAAATCTGAAAATTTTTTAATTTGAATACACAGTCAAATTTGCCGGAAATTCAATAAATAACCCTCCGTTTAAAACTTAAAATCAATCCATTTTAAACCTGGCCTAATTTATCTTCAATCTCCCTAAATTTCTTAAATAAAACCCTAATTCAAGTTAAAGTTTTCATTTTCCTAAAATGACATACTCCAATCATCCCAAGGTTTAAATCCAACATAACTTCTCGGAGTTAATATAAACTCATGTTTTCTAATTTCTTCCAAATCACTTACTTTACAGAATCCTTTTTCATATTCAAAAAATAAAAAATTAATGGTAAGAACTGTTAAAATCATCATATGCCATTTTTAAAATGTTTTTATGTTTATCTGAATCTTTAGCTAAATTATAATAATCAATAATAGCTCCGGATAAGAGAGTAATAATTACATCTTTTGAAATTGTCTGAGAACACTCCAATCCAATTTCGGCATAAGATGGTGGGAACATATCCTCTTTAAATTGAATTTTAATCTCTTCACGCAAGTCTGCATCAATGAAACGTTCTAAAATATTAATTATATCATCTGCAAAGGTATTTCCAATATACATATATAATTCTTTTATAGATTCTTCTGCATTGGATTCGTCCATAGCCCTATGGAATGCACCATAATTTTGAAATCCATGAGGAATAAATCTGCCTTCAACTGTACTGGCACAATATTCATTCATGATTTTAGACAATGGATCTATTAAAAAGAATGCTATAAATCCTTCAATAGCCTGTGTTTTTTCAACATCCAACATATAACAAATTATACTTTCAAGAATTTCTGCAACAAAATGATGGGTTAACTCATGAATTAAAGTGGATATCTT
>CAYPJH010000079.1:0-2944 GCA_964411035.1 uncultured Methanobrevibacter sp.
GGTGCAATTAAAGTAGCTCAAGATGTTCAGAATGATATGGATTTAGACATTGAAGTGGAAGTAGTAAATGTCAACGATCCGGACAATATGAAAAGGGCAAGAGACTATCAGATAATGGCGGTTCCAACAATAGCTATTAACGGTAATGTTGAATTTGTCGGTGCTCCAGATAAAAGTCAGTTAGTTTCCAAAATCAATGAAATTGCAAATTAATTAAATATTCTATTTTAACTTTTTTTTATTTTTTTTATGTCTTCCAATAATTTAACTTCACCAACAACAGGTTCAATTGCAACAGCATGTGCTGTAGCTAGTTTAAAAACTATTTTTGATGAAACATTTAAAAGTGTTCTGGTTAAAACACCTAAAGGCGAGTTGTGCATCAACATTGACAGGACAGAAAAAATATCATCTAATGAAGCTGTTTCAACTGCACATAAGGAACCTTACAATGATCCGGATGTAACTGTAGGTCTGGATATTTCAGTTTGGGTTAAGTTAGTTGACTTTGATGGTGAAAAGATAATTATTAAAGGAGGTAAGGGTGTTGGACTTATTACAAAGCCCGGTCTTCAAATACCTGTTGGCAAGTCAGCTATCAATCCCACTCCAAGACAGATGATTGTGGACAATTTGAAAAACCTCATCCCCAACAGTAAGACAGCTATTGTTACAATTACCGTTCCCGAAGGTGAGGAGATTGCACACAGAACAATGAATCCTAAACTGGGTATTGTTGGAGGAATATCAATACTTGGAACAACAGGTATTGCAAGGTCAATGTCATCAAAAGCATATAAGGACTCTATTGTAAAACAGCTTGATGTTGCAGTAGCAGGCAAAATAGAAAATCTGGTTTTTGTACCAGGCAATATTGGTGAAAAGTTAGCTATTAAAAGGTTCAATGTTTCCCAAGATAGAATTGTTCAGACCGGAAACTTTGTAGGTTTCATGTTTAATGAGGCAGCTATCAGAAAAATCACTAAATTCACATTTTTCGGCCATATCGGAAAGCTTATTAAGGTAGCTGGAGGAATTTTCAACACAAAACATGCTGTTGCTGATGGAAGACGGGAAATAATGATAACTCACGCCTGTTTAAACGGAGCAGATAAAAACACTGCACTGGAATTATATGAATCAAAAACCACTGAAGACATGCTGGATATTTTAACAAAACATAATTTATCATTAAAAGTATGCAACAGCATTGCTCAGGCAATAACTAGGAATTGTGAAGTTAAATTCAATATTGAAGTTAATGTTATACTTGTTGATATGGAAGGTAATTTTTTAAACAATAATTTTATACAACCTTAAAAACATAGATAGATATTATGAAAATAGCTATGGTAGGTCAATTTCCACCTCATGTTGGAGGCGTAGGTGTTCATATACATTCTTTAGCTAAAAGATTAGTTGAACAAGGTCATGAAGTCTATGTAATAACATATCCACATAAAAATATTAAAGATATTGATGGAATTCATGTAATTGGCACAAAAGGAATAAATATTCCTGGCTTAAGAGCACTGACTTTTAAAATCAATGCTAAAAAAGCATTGGAAAAGCTTTTAAAAACAACCCATATTGATATTATTCATGGTCATTACCTATACCCTGCCGGAGCAGTAGCTGTTGAGGTAGGCAGAAAACACAATATTAAAACCTATGTTACGGCTCATGGTTCTGACATGTTTGAAATGTATAAGAAACAAAAGTTCATGCAAAAATCAATTAAAAAAGTACTTTCAAAAGCAGATAAAGTTTTTGCTGTAAGCAATGCACTTAAAGATGAAATATTGAAAACAGATGTCCCGGACATTAAATCCAAAACATCCATTTACTGGAACTCAGTAGATGTTGAGAAGTTCAAGGCTAAAGATTTAAAACACAACAATAAAGCCAGAGTAATGTTTGTCGGTAATCTGATTAAAAGAAAAAATGTAGATCTTATTTTAGATGCAAAAAAGATTTCAAAAACGGATTATGAACTTGTAATCGTTGGAGGGGGAGCTTTACTTAAAAGCCTTCAGAAAAGAGTTAAAGAAGAAAATATTGAAGATGTAACATTTATGGGCTCTAGAAGTGATGTTGAAGATATCATACCAACAGCAGACGTATTGGTATTGCCTTCATTATCTGAAAGCTTTGGTCTGGTTTTAATAGAAGCGCTGGCCTGCAGTGTACCGGTAATCGGAAGTGATGTTGGGGGAATAAGAGAAATAATAACTGATGATGTAGGTTTACGGATAGATCCCCATAATCCGGAATCACTATCAAAAGCTATTGACAGACTATTGACAGATGAAAACTTATATGAAAAATTCAAATCCAACGCAAGATTAAGAGCAATGGATTTTAGTGAAGTTAAAATACCTTATGACGAGTTGATTAAATGAAAAAAACAATATTGTCCCCTGGTTCAGCAACAGTAATAAATGCAATAGCCACAGGTTATGGTGCTGCATTTGGAATAGGATTAAATATAAAATGCACAGCAAAAACACAAGCTAGTTCAATAACAGCATCCAACGATGTTGGAGCAGATACAAAATTCATGATTGATTGTGCTGAAAGAGTATTTAACATCTACGGTATTTCAACAGATGAATTTGGAATTGACATATCAACAAAATCAAATTTGCCAATGGCATCAGGATTATCAAGCAGCAGTGCACTTTCAAATGCAATAACAAAAATCACTGCAGATACGCTCTGTGAAGAATTTGGTCTTGATCCGATAGATGATTTAAGACTTATTGACATAGCTATTGAATCATCACTTGAGGCAGGAGTAACGATAACCGGCGCTTATGATGATGCTACAGCTTCTTATTTCGGAGGTCTTATTCTTACAAACAATAATCATAATGAAATTCTTCGCCGTGTAAACATGAAAGACTGGCCGATACTTGTCTATATTCCTCCGGAGTTTTCCAAT
>CAYPJH010000080.1:0-3543 GCA_964411035.1 uncultured Methanobrevibacter sp.
GACTTTTTATGTTATGTAACTCCTGCAGAACATCTTACATTGCCTAATTTAAACGATGTAAAAGAAGGAGTTGTTGCATCAAAAATAGCTGCAGAAGCTGCAGATGTAGCTAATGGCGTTGAAAGTGCAATCATACGAGAAAAGCAAATGGCTGAAGCCCGTAAGAATTTTGACTGGGAAAAACAGTTTAAATTAGCTATTGATAAATCAAAACCAAGGACCTATAGAAATAAATGCAAGTTAGATGATGATGAAATGTGTGCAATGTGTGGAGAGTATTGTGCGGTTAAAATCGCAAAAGGAGACTTTTAATACTGATATTTTATCATAAAACAGTAACCAAAAAATTTATATATTTCTAAAAATTATAATAGCAATTACTCAAAGGAGATGATAAAAATGGATAATAAAACTACAAATAAGAATAAAATGAAAGACATTAACTTTCATCATGTAGATGGCCAACAAAAAGGAAGTGTCCAATTATTTGCTCTTTCTACCTGTGGATGGTGTAAACAAACTAGAATGTATTTGGAAGAAAATGATATCTCATACGACTACATCTATGTTGATTTAACTTCTGGTGAAGAAAGAGATAATATAATGGAAGAACTTGAAAAATACAATCCTGAACTTTCTTTTCCAACATTAGTTATAGATAATTCCGGAGTAATTGTTGGGTATGAACCTGAAGAAATGGCAATAAAATTTGCCATAACATAAAAAAAGGTGATGTATATGGGTAAAACTTACGATGATTTTAAAAGCAAAAGTGAGAAAAGCGGATACTATGTCAATCCAGATGTTCAGTTTGTTGAAATGTTACTTGAAAATATTAAAATAAATGAAGAAAGATATGGATATCCCGCATGCCCATGTAGATTAGCTTCAGGCAAACGTGAAAAAGACCTTGACATGATTTGTCCCTGTGACTATAGAGATCCTGATTTAGAAGAATATGGCTTCTGTTTCTGTGCTTTATATGTTACAAAAGATGTTATAAACAACAATGAAAAAATTCATTCAATTCCAGACAGAAGAATGAAAACATTAAAAGAAAAAAATGCAAAAAAACACGAAATGGAACAATTAACAATTGGTGAACTTAAATACCCCATATGGAGATGTAAAGTTTGCGGTTATCTATGTGCTAGAGAAAAACCTCCAGAAACATGCCCTATATGCCATGTAGATCAAGACAGATTTGAAAAATTTATATAAGTGTCCAATATGCAATACCAAGAATTAGTTAATATTTACTCAAAGCTAGAAAGTACTACAAAACGACTCGAGAAAACTGAAATTATATCCGACTTTTTAAAAAAGTTAGATAGAGAAACATTATCTGAAGTAGGATTAATGATTCTTGGAAGAATATTTCCCGCATGGAGTGATGAAGAAATAGGGATTGGAAATAAACTTCTAATGAGAGCAGTAGCTGAAGCAATAGGCACCAATATAAATAAAGTCGAGGATGCAGTGCGAGATGAAGGGGATATTGGTCTTGCATGCATTAAACTTTTTAAAAATAAATCCCAGCAAACATTTTTCTCACAGCCACTAACAATAACTATGGTTTTTAAGAAACTAAGAAAATTATCAACCATTACTGGAAATAAATCAACAAATCGTAAGATATCCATTCTTATAGAACTTTTATCACAATCAAGCCCAACAGAAGCCAAATATCTTACAAGAACTGTTGTAGAAGAACTAAGAATAGGAGTTGGTGAGGGAATTGTTCGTGATGCTATTGCCCAGGCATTTAATATTGATAAAAAAATCGTAGAAAGGGCACAAATGCTTACCAATGATTTAGGACTAATATCAGTAGTAGCTATGGAAGAAGGTGCTGATGGACTTAAAAAACTTAATTTAAACCCTGGAAAACCTGTAAAACCAATGCTTGCTCAACTTTCACCACCATTAAATGAAATCATCAATGAAATGGGTGTTGCAATCTGTGAAACAAAATATGATGGTATACGTCTTCAGATTCATAGAAATGATGATGAAATAAAAATTTTTACAAGAAGACTTGAAAATATTACTCATGCCCTTCCAGAAATCGTTGAATTAATAGATGAACATATGCCTCATGAAAATTTCATTGTTGAAGGTGAAGTAATAGCTACAGAAAATGGAAAACCTTTATCATTCCAAAATGTGCTGCATAGAGTTAGAAGAAAATACAATATAGATGAAGCAATAGAAAACGTTCCTTTAAAATTGTTTTTATTTGATTTGCTTTTCTATAATGTTCCTATGATTGATGAACCATTAATTGAAAGAAGAAAAAAACTTAACGAAATTATAGATACAACACCAGATGAACTTAATCTGAGCAATATGGTGTGCGGAACACCTGAAACAATTCCTGAAATTGAAAAATTGTTCAAACTATCAATTGAACAACATCACGAAGGAATAATGATTAAAGATGCAAATGCACCATATATTCCTGGATTACGTGGTAAAAAAATGCTTAAATGGAAAGCGGAACCTGAAACATTAGATATGATTGTTTTAGGAGGAGTTCATGGAATCGGTAAAAGAGCTAATTTCATTGGATCATATTTAGTAGGTCTTAAAGTAGAAAATGATGAATTTAAAACAGTAGCTTATGTTGCTACAGGGCTTGATGATGCAACTTTAGAATATTTAACCAAAAAGATGGAAGAATATAAAATTGCCGAGAAGGGACGGGATATTGTTGTTGAGCCAAAAATCGTTTTGGAAGTGGCATTTAGTGAAATTGTTAAAAGTCCAGAGTACGAAACCGGATATTCATTAAGATTCCCTGTTGTTAAAAATATTAGAGAAGATAAAAGTCCAAAAGATGTTGATAGTGTTGAAAGATTAATTTCAATGTATAAAAATCAGTGAAATTTTATACTGTCAAATCAATTTCATATTATAACTTCATATCTACTTTTTAAATGGATTGGAATAAAGTAGGAATATGGAAATCACAGATGATAAAATTTTAAAAATAGCCCTTATTACAACATTGATTGGAATATTAGGACTGATTATCTTCACCCCCACAATTGAAGTTAAGGAAATTAAAATTGAAAAAATAAATAACGGAATGATTGACGAAGAAGTTTCCATTGTTGGAGTAGTTGAAGAAGTAAAACCCTCAAAAAGTGGAAGCACCTACTTTTTAAAGGTTAATGATGGAACAGGACTTATTACAGTTATTGCTTTTAACTCAGTTATAAGTGAAATGGAAGATTCAAATTTAAGTATTGAAATGTTTAACAATAAGAAAGTTAAAATTGTTGGAAAAATAACTGAATATAATAATGATTTAGAATTAATCCTTTCAAATAGCAATTCAATATCAATTACTAATTAATACTGATTTAAATAAAAGATAACCATACACTTATCAAATACAATTTTATTTTATAAAAATACTCAATTTAAGTTAAAAATTAAAATCAAATGCTAATGCGAATAAATAAATTATTTAATATTGAAAAATAAAATAGAATATAATTAAAATATGAGGAAAATTAGATGTCAGTGAAAAAAAGA
>CAYPJH010000081.1:0-6056 GCA_964411035.1 uncultured Methanobrevibacter sp.
GCGAAGTCCAAGTGAACCTGCACATCCCTGACAGGTTTGTTCATTTAATGTTGCGTAAAATTTATCACCTAATGATGCTTTCCTAACCATTTCACAATGTCTTAGTTTACCGTCAATTAATTCAATACCTTCCGGAATTTCATCATCATTATCAAAGAATTTAATAGCTACAGGTTTGGAAAGTAGTTTAATATGGTTTTTAAATACTTCTGCATTTTCTTTATTTGTTTTTAATATATCTTCCATAGTAATCACTTAATTTTTATTATATTTTAAGGAACTTTAAAATTTTCCATTTTATTTTCTTTATTTCCACAGAAACTTTTAAAATCGCATGCACTACATGTTCTTTTATCTGCTTCTGCTTTCCATGCTTCTTTTATTTTGCAACCCATCATTTCTTTTATTAAAGAATCTTCAATATCACTAACTACACTGTCAAATTCTTCAAGAGCATGTTTAATTTCATCATGGTCAATATTTATTATTCTTATTGATCTTTTCTCTTTTAGCTCATCTGAAAGAACAGGATATTCTTTATCATCATTCCATTCCATGATTTTATTATAATCTTCGTCACTAATCTCCACATCCCAGGATTCCTTCTGAAGTTCAAGCTGCATTGCCTGCAAATCTTCATAAGATAGAACAAGTTCATTTAAATAAAAAATTATTCCTGCAACAATAGGTTTTGCATCTTCCTGTTTTGATCTAAGCCATGCATAAGTTAATATTTGCTGTTTATGATGTTTCCATGTTTTGTCTTTTGTTGAAGGCCTTTTCATACCTTTATAATCAATGATAATTTCATATTCGTCCCCTTCAAGTGTTTTAAGATTTTTTCTAAATTTAGGGTCATTATTTAAAAATTCCAATATTTTATTATTGAAATCATCTAAAGTTAACTGATTTTTTATGATTTTGCTTGAGCTTAAAACATCTACAATTCCTGTAATTCCATAATAATCTGATCTGCTTTTTTCCTCATCATAGTTAGGCATGTCTCTAATGCCTTTAATTAAAAGCTCTGCTGAATCTATTAATGGAAATAAATGAGGCCCCCAAACATTAATAGCTTCACAAGCACGAGCACTAGCTAATTTTTTATGATCATGTTCATTTAAATCATCTATAGTCATTGTGCTGTCGGGGGTGTTGATTGTAAAAAATTGTTTTTTTGGAGGATATAAACCTCTTACCTGAAGACGTAAATCTATCATATCTTCAATAGGCCTTATATCCTGCTTCCAATCCCATGGGAAAGGAATATCCTCAGCTTCCCATCTAAGGAATGCCTCTTCCATTACTCCGTGTATAAATTCTCCAAACCATAATTGAATTGGCATTGATGGAGGCAATGTTCCTTTATTCTGATATCTATATTGAAGGTTACATGTTAAAAAAGACAATAAATCTCCTGTAAGGCTGTATTCAGGTATTATATATTTATTTGTTTTTGTGGATAATTTCATTTTTATCACTCTTATATCATATAAATCTCATCAAAACCTTTTAAATTTTCATCCCTATCCCATCCAAGAGCTATATTCGGAATTTTAATTTTTTTATCTTTAACATTATATCCTTCAATAGCTGAAGTTAAGCCTGTTAAAATCAGGACATTTTCCGCTCTTGAAAATGCAACGAAGTAAAGTCTGGTTAAGTCATCGAATGCTCGATCTTTTTCATCTCTCTGATTTTTTCCAAGCAGACTATGATTACGTATTGTATCTTCTAAAGATTTATTTTGTGAAGGTTTTTTGGGAAATCTTAATCTTTGTGTTCTTACATCATTTTTTCTAAATCTTGAACCTACATCAACAATTACAAGAGGAAATTCAAGGCCTTTTGACTGATGAATTGACATTATATTAATTCTATCATTTGGAAGGGTTTCAAGTTGAGATTCATCAATTTCCACACCTCCTGTAGCAAGGGGGATGAAAATATTATATATTGCTTCTCTTATACTTGCTTCTGTATTCTCTATGCTGTCAAAATATATTTGGCTAGAATATTTATTGAAAAATCCTGTTTGTGTAATAGTTTGTGTTATTGCTTCTAGATAAATAATTTTTTCAATATCGTCTTGCAGCTCTTCTATCCATGTAATTAGCTTATATGCAAGCTCCATTAAACCTGCAGTTTCTGGCCATTTATTATTCTCATGATTTATAGGTTTTCTAAGTTGCCATGCAGTTACAAAATCTTTTAAAGAAAAAGGTTCCTGAGGATTCGGATTCATTTCAATGTATTGGCGTGCAAGCCTTCTCCATTTATTCATATTTTTTCTAGCTAGCTGAGATATATTATTATCATTTTTTTCTATTCTAGATTCTGGATCAATACATTCTAACATTAAACCGCAAAATATAGCTACTTCTTCTATATCCTGTAAATCTTGTCCTTTTGGATTAAATACATTAATCGGCTTTTTTAATTTCTCCAGGTTTTTCCTTAAATAATAGGGAAATAAGTGTTTTCCATGACTGATTTCTTTTGGTGAATAGGATAATACAGCTACATCTGATGGTGAACCTGTTTCTTCATCTAATTTAAGTACAATGTTTTCAACATTTTTTGATTCTGTTTTGTTGTTTTTAATAATTTTTTTTACTTTAAGCTCTACTTCTCCATTGTTAATTAATTTATTAAGCATTAATGATAAGTCTCTTGTAAGCATTTCAACATTATTTCTAAACATTCCAAGAACAGGAATACTTTCTTTTTTAATATTTGGAGATGTGATTTTTGATTTTTCAGCAACTCTTGCATGCTGATATTTATCATCTATACCTACAAAACGGTTGCAAAGACTGATAATATCTTCGCTAGAACGGTAATTCAATGTTAGATTAATTTCCTTAACATCCAAACCAAGTTTCTCCAATGCTCTTTTCTTATAATTAGTAAATAGATCTACTGTTGCTCCTCTAAATCTATATAATGATTGATCATCATCACCAACAACAGTAAAATTTCCCCCGTTTCTTATAGCATGTTTTGCCATTGAAAAGTATATTTCTTCTTGAATTAGATTAGTATCCTGATATTCATCAACAAGAATAACTTTAATATTTTCTAAAAATTCATCTAATTTGCTTTCCTGCAGTTTTTTTAAAAATCTGGCTTCAAGCATTGGAAAATCTATAGTGTTCCTATTTCTAAGTTCTTCTTCATAGTCTTCAATAGCTCCATAGGCTTGTAATGCACCGGGATTATCTTCAATATTTTCAAGCAGTTTTTTTCTATCTATCTGGTCAAAATAGCTTCTATCCTTTATTTCCAAAACCAGATCTGCCATTTTTTCAGGATGCTGTTCCATTTTTTCCATGTTTCTAAAAGATTTTAGATATTCTTGAAAATCTTTATTCAGATATCTGTCGTTTTTTAATATTCCTGCATTTAACATTGTTGATTTTGCAACAAAGCCTTCGATTATAACTGGAAAGTTGGTTCCTGCTTCCTTATATACCTTTAAAATATCTTCAGCAATACTGTCAATTGTTCCAATGTTAATTTGATTAAAATCTATTTTAGAAATATAATCCTCTTCAAAATATGAAGATAATTTATTAAATGCATCTATTCCTTTTAAATCCCCAATATTATTGTTTTCTCTGGTTAAATATTTCTTAATTTTATCTCCCCAACTTAGCACACGTGAATACAATTCATCTGCTGCTTTACGCGTAAATGTAGTTGCAATAATGCTGTTTGGAGATATGCCGTCTACAAAAATATATTTTAATATTTTAAGAACAATTACAGTAGTTTTACCTGATCCAGGACCTGCTACAATAAATAATGATTCGTCCAGTCCAGTAGATATGGCCTGATTCTGTTCTTCATTAGCTGAAATATCTCTTTTAAGAATATCGACAACAATATCTTTAAACTCTTTGTAACTAATCATATTATGCCTAAGTTTAATTTAATTGTTTTATGTTTTTTATCTTAATATTATATATATTTTAAACAAATATTTTATCTTTCTTTAACTATTCAAGAATTATAAAGCAAATTTAATAATATATATAAACAAAAAAAATCATATTATATTTAATTAAATAAAAAAAACTTTTTTTAAGATTAATATGGCAAAAAATATAGCAGATATTGATAAATTTAAAAATGATATTAACTATAGAGATAAAATTGCTCATGTTGAAACTATTCCTGCTAAAAAAGGACAATACAAAAAAGTAGATAATTTAAATGAAAGATTAATCGAATATTTGAAAAATAAAAATATAAAATTATATAATCATCAGGCAGATGCATATAATTATATAAAAAATAAGGAAAATATTATCATTACTACCCCAACAGCTTCAGGAAAAACATTGGCTTTTAATCTACCTATTATGGATACTTTAATTGAAGACAGCAAAGCTACTGCATTATATATTTATCCTGCAAAAGCATTGGCTTATGATCAATTGAAAGTTTTAAAGGACTTTGAAAAAGATTTGGATATAGATATTTTTCCTAACACCTATGATGGAGATACTCCTAAATCAGATAGGGCGGGAATTAGAGCAAAATCAAGATGTGTCCTTACAAACCCTTACCAGCTTCATTTAATATTGTCATGGCATCACCAATGGAAAAATTTCTATAAAAATCTAAAATATATTGTTATTGATGAATCCCATTATTATAAAGGCGTTTTTGGATCCAATGTAGCTTATTTAATTAGAAGACTTAAAAGAATTGCCAACTATTATGGTGCTAATCCCCAGTTTATTTTATCATCAGCAACATTAGCCAATCCCCTGGAACTTGCTCAAAAATTAACTGGAGAAGAATTTAATTTGGTGGATAATGACACTTCGCCTAGCGGTGAAAAAGATTTTATTTTATATAATCCTTTTAAAAATTATCGTAGAAGAGCTAAAAACAATAAAGAAGCTCCGTCAGTCCATTTGGAAACAGAACAAATATTCATATATCTGACTTTAAAACAAATCCAAACATTATGTTTTACTGTTTCACGAAAAACAACAGAATTAATTACCCGTTGGGCTAAAAATGATATGAATCAAATAAAACCAAAATGGACCGAACGAATTGCAGCATATAGGGCAGGTTATTTAGCAGAAGAGCGAAGATCAATTGAAAATAAATTAAAAACCGGAGAGTATCTTGGTGTAACCTGTACAAATGCATTGGAACTTGGAATCAATATCGGATCTTTAGATGCAGTTATTATATCAGGCTATCCGGGAACTATGATTTCAACATGGCAACAAAGTGGGAGAGCAGGCAGAAGTAATCAGAAATCATTGGCTATTTTAATAGCTTTTGAAAATCAGCTGGATCAATATTTCATGAATAATCCTAAGTTTTTCTTTGATAAACCTCATGAAAATGCAATTATCGATTTAAATAATAATATTCTAAGAGATGCTCATATTGCATGTGCTGCCTATGAACTGCCAATAACAGCTGAAGAGTCAGAAAAATACTTTAATGTAAATGCAACTATCCTGGATAAACTTTCTATTGAAGGCAAGATTAGAAGAAATGCCCATAAACAATATATTTATCATAGAAGAGACAATCCTTCATTTAATCATTCACTTGACCAGTTATCCAATGAAACATTCACAATAATGAACAAAGGAAATGTTCTTGAAACAATGGATCGTTCACAGGTATACCGTGAAGCTCATGAAGGAGCAATACTAATCAATAAAGGGGAAACTTATCGTGTGGAAAACATCAATTTCTCAAAAAAAATTGTAAATGTTAAAAAAGAAGATGTAGAATACCATACAATGGTTTTGCATAATACGGATATAGCAATTAACCGAAAGATTTCTAAAATAAAATATGGAGACCTGACCATCAACTTCGGTGAGTTAACAGTAACAGAAGACTACTATAAATATAAAATGTTACAATATTCAAAGACAATTTCAACTCATAAGCTTGATTTAAAACCTTTAAAATTTAAAACAAAAGGATTATGGTTTACAGTTCCAGAAGATATTAAAAAAGAAATTGAGGACAAGTTTAAAGAAAAGGATTCATACCAAGGAGGATTGCAT
>CAYPJH010000082.1:0-2394 GCA_964411035.1 uncultured Methanobrevibacter sp.
ATATCAAATTTGGTTTTATTCGTAAGATTAATTTATATTGTAAAATAAATAATGGTATATATTCTACAAATTCAAAAAATGATAAAACAACATTATTAGGAGAGAAATTATGAAAATATTATTGATTAATGGAAGCCCTAACAAGGATGGCTGTGTTAATAGGGCATTGGAAGAAATTGCTGATACCTTTGAAAAGAATGATGTTGAAAGTGAAATATTGTGGTTGGATAAAAAAGCAATGCAGGATTGTATAGCCTGTTATGAATGTGTTGAGAAAGGACAGTGTGTTTATGATGATCTGGTTAATGAAACTGCTAGTCGAATGGATGAATTTGACGGCATTATCGTTGGCTCACCAGTATATTACAGTGGACCTAACGGAAGAGTAACCTCATTTTTAGACAGATTAATGTTCAGCATTGATAAAACAAAAATTAAAGGAAAATTGGCTGCATCTGTAGTATCATGTAGGCGGGGCGGTGCATCAGCAGCATTTGAAAGATTAAACCAATACTTCCTGATGACAAATATGAATGTAGTCAGCTCCCAATACTGGAATCAGGTTCATGGTTCTACGGTTAGTGAAGTTGAAAAAGATTTAGAAGGTCTTCAAACAATGAGGACACTTGCACAAAACTTCATATATCTTTTAAAAGCACAAGAAGCAGCTAGCAAATCTGGAATTGAAAAACCGAAATATGAAGACACCATATTTACAAACTTCATCAGATAACTATTTTTAGGAAAAGCTATTTGTAAATCAGCTTTTCTGCTATATTATTTTCCATAGGATGCTAGAAATTTGAAAATTAATAGAATATTGTTTGACGTTATTTACTTCATGAATAATGCTATTTTCCTGTTTTTTTAAGTGGTTTGAATTAAACATTCCTTCTGATAAATGTTTTAGGGCGAGTAATATTAATTTTTCTAAAATTAACTCATTATTCTGCAATACCAATTATGGAAAACTTTTCTTTATCAATTAATTTAAAATCTTTAGCTATAAAATTAGCTTTTTTAAACAGTTCTTCAATTTCATTTTTATCATAAATATGATAATCTCCATTTTCCGAATGGATTTTTAAAACGAAATTTATAATTTTTCTTTTTAAAGGTGAAAAAATAGGGTCACCTAAAATTAGAACTCCTCCTTTTTTCAACACTCTATGAACTTCATTTAAAACAATGATTGGGTTTCTGTAGTGGTGGAAAGCTGCATTACATACTACAACATCAAACATGTTATCTTCAAAAGGAATATTTTCTGCATCACTTACCTTTAAATCTGCAATTCCGTTTAAATTATTATTAGCTATTTTAATCATTTCTGGAGAAATGTCAATTCCGTATAAATCAATATCTTCATCGGATAATTTCATTAGAATATTTCCAGTACCGCAACCTAAATCTAATAATTTTTTAGGATTATAATTCAGAATAGATTTAATTATCTCCCCATACATTGATTTAACAAATTTTCCATCACTGCTTTCATCATATTTCTCAGCACATTTATCAAAATATTTTGCTGATTTATCTTTATAGTCCATATTTATCACTTTTCTTACGAAGTTATTATTATTTTAAATTCATTGATTGAAAATAATTGTATGGGAAAACTTTTACCCAATTCTCTTTTTTTTTGAAGACTGTTCTTCAATATACTGGGTGAACAATTAGAAAAAATAGATAAAAAAAGGAAAAAAGTAGGGTGCTAATTTCTTTTTAATCATCCCCATATAATAATTTATATCTTTTATGATTAAACTCCTTATAATATTCTCTGTCTTTAGCACGTTGTTCATCAGTAACATTACTTAAAAAAATACCTGCTGCATCAAATAAACCAGGATCAATATTTGGGATTGCAAGAGGAAGATTACCCTCAGGACTAAGAATTACATTCCCCTTAAAGTTATGAGGTCGGTTATACCTATAAATTAAAGTATAAACTGGATCATCAGGCCTAAGAAATAAACGATCCTGTTCATGAGTGAATACATATTCATCCACTTCAAATCTTCCTCCTTCAAAAGGATCTCCTGCCATAACAGTTCCAGTTTCTTTATAAGTATACATTGCATCAAATTCTGTATCAAGGATTCCATCAGTTAAATCCAAATCAAAACCATTCTTTTTTAATATTTCTCTAACAGACACTCTCAAAAAAATAACCTCCCTATATTTTATTTATTATACTTCTCCATTTAATATATTTTACAGTACCAGTATCTGTAAGGAAACATTTTAGTCCACTCCTTAAAAGATACTTTTTCACCCTTACTCATATTTAATAGTTAAGCTGTCATAGTTTTCTAATACTACATGATTTAATGTTTCTTTGCTGCACAGTGGACAATTAGAAAAAAATAGTAAAAGGTTTAATCTTCT
>CAYPJH010000083.1:0-1927 GCA_964411035.1 uncultured Methanobrevibacter sp.
AGTGTATTTCCATAAAGTGAGAAATCATTATATATGCCTGTATTTGCAATTATATACTATATAATTGATATAAGTTTTATTCATTGAATTTTCAAATTTGCTAGTGCTTTTTTAATTGTATCTGCTTTTAAAAAAATTTGTACTGAAGATTGAACCCAGGGGTGCTTAACAATAAAGCCACATCCTCAGTCCTTTTTTTATATATTATTTAGAGACAGGGTATTACTGAGTTGCTAAGGGCCTCACTAAGTTGCTCAATACAATATATATAAGACAATATTATATATAATATTGTCTTAGAATTTATGATCCTTTTTTCTTATCCTCCTCAGTCACTGGAACTGCAGTTGTCCATCACTAGACTGGGCTCATTTGCTTTTTAAAAGCACCAACATTGATACTGGTAACTCTGTGTTATGTTTTTCTTTAATAGCTTCTAGTTTTGCTCTTTTGCTTAAGACTTTCTTTACTGAATTTTACTTTGTATTGGGATGTACGATTTGATAATAATTCTAGTCATTTTATGGCTTAATAATATTTTGTGTATGTTTTATTTTCACCTCAGGTATAGATGAATTCCAATTTTTCCAGCTGTATACAGGTCTAAGTGAAACATAATAACCTGTATGGATATTGTTAAAGAAATAGAAACACAATTTTACCCAGTTTTTTGACTGCACTGTATATGCCCAAAGGACATAAAATCAGCATACTACATTGACATAGCCACATTAATATTTATAGCAGCACAATTCACAATAGCTAAGCTATAAAACCAACCATTCAATGATGAATGGGTCCATTCAATGATGACAGGATAAAAAATGTTGCTTATGTACACAATAAACTATGAATCGGCCATAAAGAAGAATGACTTTATGACATTTGCCAGGAAATGGATGAATCTGGAGATTTTATGCTAAGTAAAACAAACCATTTCTTTAAAACCAAATATTGAAAGTTATTGCTGATACGTGAAATCTAAATCTTATAAAGTGGGGAAGGGTAAGAAAAGAAGATCAGTGGATTGCACAATGGTAAACAAAAATAAATAAGTAAATAAATAAATAAATAAATAAAAGGGACAAGGATAGAAATATAGAAATATAAAATGTATATATAATATAAAATGTATATATCTGTAAGTGAATACCATCATAGCCACCAACAAGAACAGGATTTTAATTAGGATAAGATATATCCCATGCTTGCATAATACCATAAAAATCAATTTACTGTCAGGTAGAACTAGAAAGAACTAATAAAATAATAAAAAACAAATTATTTGTTTGAAGATTTATATGTATATTCTATTATAAATATCATACAATATACACATCGATCAAAGTTTTATATATATATATATATATAATTTTGTATGTTAAAAAATGTTAAAATTCAAACAGGATTGTTGTTGCTATTTTTATATTAATAACATACATAAAAACCATAAAATGTTTGAACTTAAATAAACTATTAAATATTTCCATTAAGTGGTCTGCCTACCTTGTTGCATTTCAAAATTTCTCTTATACCATTGATATTGGAATTACTAGAGATCTCACTACACATTCAGAATAGTCAGCTCTATCAGAGAAATAACAAATAAGATTCTACACATTAGTAAATTTCTGATTAGTGGTTGTACAATTAAAATTTGAGGATTCCCTTTCTTAATTACCATGATTTTCTCATCTGAAAAAATATGTATAATTTAAATCAAGGAATAAAAAATTACAAAATATATATTTTTGTGATAATGCCTGAGTTTTATATTGTGTTTCATAAATGTGGAATATATATACTTATTTGAACTTAAATCACTTTTTCTGCAGAAGTAGATAATAGTTTAATTGTGTTCCAAAACACTACCTAGATGATAGTCTAACTCTAATTTCAACTGTATTTACATTACAGACTGTGCAAA
>CAYPJH010000084.1:0-2847 GCA_964411035.1 uncultured Methanobrevibacter sp.
TTGGCAAATAGCTTGCAGTGACTTTTTGGGAAGTATTAGTAATAAATCAAAAACTAAAAGTGCTTATTGGACAGAGAACCAGTATTGGGTTCAAATAACAAACTATCAATCTGTCCAACAAAATAAATTATTTACAGTCATTCAAGTTTTAAATAATTTTGATAATCAAGACATTAACATTCTTACTGACTCTACATACACAATGGGAGTAATTAAAATATATTTACTACAATAGCCTATTCTAATAAACCTACTCTACAAAATCTTTTTCTTACTTTACAAAAACTTTTACAAGCTCATAATGCTCGCATATTTATAGATCATATTAGATCACACTCTAAATTACCAGGATTTTTGACATATGGTAATGCTCAGGTAGACAAATTAGTGATGTTCAAAACTCCTCAAGAAGAATATAATCTGTTTCATTCTAATGCCGGACATTTACACATTAAATATAAGATTCCATATAAACAAGCAAAACAAATTATTAAAAATTGCCCAGTTTGTCGACCTTTACATCTTAGGATTGTACCTTCTGGAGTAAATCCTAGAGGGATTCAACCTAATGAATTATGGCAAATGGATGTTACACATGTTCCCTTGTTTGGACGTTATTCTTGTGTTCATGTTACTATTGACACATACTCTAAATTTTTGTGGGCTACGGCTCAAATTGGAAAAACCACCCATCATGTTATTCAACACTTAGTGGAAACATTTGCTATTATGGGAATTCCCGCTATGATTAAAACTGATAATGGTCCAGCTTATACTAGTAAAAATTTTAAAGATTTTTGCAAATTATATGATATTGTTCATCTAACTGGAATAGAATATAATCCACAAGGACAAGCTTTAGTAGAACGTGTACATGCTATGCTTAAAACACAAATTAAAAAATTAAAAAGGAGGAAAATGACAGATTTAAATATGCACTTGTTTAGACATTTACAAAATCAACCTAAAGCATTGTTACATCAAGCCTTATTTATTTTAAATTTTCTTAATCTTCCACAAGGAGAAATATTGACAAGAGCAGAACGACATTTTGAGCAAAAAACATTAGAAACAATTCATGAACCAATTTGGATAAAAATTGCGGCAGATGCTGAATGGCAGCCAGGGATTTTACTTTATAGAGGAAAGGGCTATGTTTATGTTTCAACAGAAAATGGACACCGGCAGTGGCTCCCAGGGCGATGGATCCAGACCTGTCACAATCAGAATGGCACCAAGGGGGGCACCCTATCCATTACCCCAGCCAAGGAATCAAGATCCTGAGCTTGATGTTCCGGTGGCAGCAATGGCGCGTCTTCATCTTGGGGCCTGACATCGTCGACATCCTAATTTTTCTCCCTTACCTACGTGGGGTCAAATTAAAAAGCTGAGTGGGGAAGGGCAGAAGGTGCTGCAACGAACAGGGAAGAATTGCACCCCAGAAAATTTATTTCTGGCTATGTGTGCATTATTGACAGTGTCTTCCGCTTCTGAGGTACAAAATAATAATACTCACTATTGGGCCTATATTCCCAGTCCACCTTTGCTGGAACCTGTTACTTGGGGTGACATGGATATTACCTTATATACTTCTCCTGCTCTTTTATCTCCCCCTTGGAACAATTTAACATATATGAATATTAATGATGGAACACCATTTAATTTTACTTATAAGAATAATAACAGTAAACCTATATGCTTGGGTGTTCCTCCTTGCTTGCAATTAGATTGGCAACATTGGATACTAGTTGGAAATTGGAGTAATAGTTCTCGAACACGTTTACAACGGTTGTCTGCATGGTCCGTCAATATGACCTGGGATAATATAACTGAACAAAAATATCCTATGTTCCCTGAGTGCCCCGATTTTACTTATCAGGACTTAAGATACTCCCCTTTCATATGGCAGGAATGTTTAGGCAAATTTGGGAAGATATTTCAGAATATTATCATGTGGGGTCCTTACGGGATGTTCTTAAAAAATTGTTCAGAATGGAATATTACTGCTTGTGATTTATCTTCTACATACAGAATCCCGCCGAAAGAGAGATGGAATGAAACCATTTGGAACGACAAATTGATGGCCTGGGGTGATGGCGGAATTGCTGATCCACGCTTGGCTTCAGTGCAGTACCCTCATCATTTACAAACACATTTATGGAAAATTGCTGCTGCAATTAAACCTGTAATTTTGTCTAATGGCTCTTTCTCTGGGACTAGTCAATCAGCTGCTTCTTATAATTTTACTGTATTTAAAGAATATAATATAACCACATGTGTGCCCATGCCATACCTGTTCTTAATTGGAAATGTTACTTTTGATGAGGGAATTTTATGCTTTAATTGTAAATTGTATACCTGTATTAATACATCTGTTTCTATTCCTTCTGGTTATTCCATTATGCTGTTACAACAGCGCTCTCACATTTGGCTTCCTGTAAATTTACAAAGACCATGGTCCCAAGATCCTGTAAATACTTTGGTGTTGGAATTTTTTAGACAATTGTTAAAACGTACTAAATGGTTTGTGGGAGTTGTTGTTGCTGTAATTCTAAGTCTTATTGCAGTGACTACAGTTGCTACAGTTTCAGGGATAACTTTACATACTTCTTTACAAACAAAACAGTTTGTTGAGGAATGGCATAAAGATTCGCATGAGTTATGGCTATCCCAGACTCAAATTGATTCTAGACTTCAAACTCAAATAGATATTTTAAAACAGACAGTTAATTGGTTAGGAAAAAAGATACTCACCTTAGAACAAGAAATTAGATTAAAATGTGACTGGAATTCAACTTCTTCCTGTATAACTAATATACAATATAATCAAAGCTTACACGAATGGAG
>CAYPJH010000085.1:0-2750 GCA_964411035.1 uncultured Methanobrevibacter sp.
CTGCACTTATAACTACCATTGTAGGTTTATTGGTAGCTATTATTTTGCTTCCGACTTACACTTATATTCAAGGTTTAATTGAATCAGAAATGGATAAAATCGAACTTGCTACTAAAATGACTAATTGGGGTTTTGGTATTGCAAAAGTTAGAGTTGATGCTAATGTTGAATGTGCATTAGAAGCTTTACAAAGAGCAGAAGGTGTTGTAAATACAAGGATTATTTCTGATCCTTATGCAAATATTAAAGTTTCATTTAAACCAAGTATGTTGGATAAAAGTATTTCAAATGTTATTTTAGAGAAATGTAATGTTAATTCTGAGATAATTGAAAGTAAATTAAAGCAGTAGGTATATTATGGCAATTGATATTAAATCATATAAAAAAAGAGTTTTGGATCAAAAGCCAACGTTTAATTTAGTTCCTTTCATTGATATTTTATTTACTTTAATGATTTTTTTAGTTGTGACAAGTAGTTTTTCAACTGCGCCGGATTTGGCAACAACAGATCAAGATGGGGGAACTGGAAAACCTAACATGACTGATACAAGCGGGTATAAAGAATATTATGTAGTGCCTGTTGCTAATTTGGATAAGGTTACAGTAAATGGGCAAGACATGTCTCATATGATTAAAAATAATGCTATTGGGGTCCTGGCATCGGTTATGGATAATGGAGAAGTTATAATCAAGCCAGGCGAGATAGTTATCACAACACCAGACGGTATTTCACCGGAGGTGGCTGTTCATGTTCCTGAAAATAATTAAAAATGGGGAAGTTTAAAATGAAGTATACTGGAAGAATTTTGTCAATAGGAATGAATGTTGAAGGAAAGCCATTTGTAGCTTATAGAGTATCAAGCAGATCATTTCCAAATAGGCAGTGCCTTAAATTTGATAATAGAGCTGCAATTGTTCCTAAAGAAGGTTTTGAAAAGGATATTTTTGAAAATACGTACATTACATATAATTGTATTAGAATTGTAAATGATATAGCTATTGTGTCCAATGGTTCACATACAGATGTAATAGCAGATAAAATTCATGTTGGGATGAATATTAAGGATGCTATTGCTTATTCTTTATTAACAATGGATTATGAAAAAGATGATTATCATACTCCTAGAATTGCAGGAGCAGTAACTTCTACTAACAATAAAGAAAATTATGAATGTTACATTGGAATTGCTAATGATGAAAAATTATTGGTTGATAAGGTTCCTTATGGAAAAGCAGCATTTATTTCAACATACGGTTCACAGGATTATGATGAAGTAAGTTTTGAAGCAAAAGACTCTGCTGAAGCTGCTCAATATATTTTTGATCAGGGAATCTTTGCAAACTATAAAAAACCGGTTACAGCAGGTGCAGCTGTTTTTGATGGAGAATGGACTATTGAGTCTGTAAATCCATAATTTTTTCTTTTTTTGATGATTAATATGTCCATAGAAGTAATTGGTCTTAAAGAAATCCCTTTGGTTAAAAAAGGCGATGATATTTCTTCTTTAATTGAAGATGCTTTAAACAAACAAGATTTATCTTTAGAACATGGAGATATTTTATTAATTGCTGAAACATTAATATCCAAATCTGAAGGCAACTATATAGATTTAAATAATATTGATCCGTCTAAAGAAGCTATTGAACTAGCTGAAAAATGTAATAAAGATATTAAACTTGTTGAAGCAATCCTGAATGAGTCTAAAGAAGTTGTTAAAGTCGGGCCGGATTTTATAATAACTGAAACACATCACGGTTTTGTATGTGCAAATGCCGGAATCGATGAATCAAATGTAGAGGATGGTTTTGCAACTCCAATGCCTGTTAATCCAGATAAATCTGCAAGGGAAATTAGAGAAGATTTGGAGGATAGGCATTCAACAGAAATTGCAGTTATTATTACTGATACTCAGGGAAGGGCTTTTAGAGTTGGTGCTGTTGGAACTGCTATTGGTTGTAGTGGAATTAATCCGTTATGGCGCAGAGTGGGGGACACTGATTTATATGGTCGTAAACTTGAAACTACTGAAATCGCAACGGCAGATGAGCTTGCAGCTACTGCTTCTTTAATAATGGGTCAGGCTGATGAAGGTATTCCTGTAGTTTTAATCAGGGGTTTTGATAGCTTTGACTTATTGAGGGATATTGATTCTGATATTTCTAGATTATTGAGGGATAAGAAATTTGATGCATTTAGAGATTAAGTGATTATTATGATTACTGTTTTATCTGGAGGGACAGGGACTCCTAAATTATTACAAGGAATAAAAGAAATTGTACCTCAAAATGAGTTAAATGTAGTTGTTAATACTTTAGAAAACGATTATTTTTCAGGTGTTTATGTATCAGCAGATATTGACACTGTTTTATATACAATGGCAGATATGATTAATGATGAGCTGTGGTATGGAGTTAAAAATGACACTTTCATAACTCATGAAAGACTTGCAGAATTATCTACTCCAGAGTTGCTTAAAATAGGAGATATTGATAGAGCCACTAAAATACAGAAGACTCTTTTAATGCAAAATCATACATTAGATGAAGCCGTCAAAATTCAGTCTAATCATATGGGTATCGAAGCAAATATTTTACCTATGAGTAATGAAAACTCAGAAATAAAAATAATCACTGATATCGGCGAACTTGATTTTCATGATTTTTTAATAAAACACCAATCAGAACCTGAAGTTTTAGATATTGTTACAAGTAATGTAAAACCTGCTTTAGGAGTAATTGATGCAATAAAA
>CAYPJH010000086.1:0-2025 GCA_964411035.1 uncultured Methanobrevibacter sp.
CTACTTTAACTGTTCCGGATATAACTTTATTCTTTAAAAACGGTACTCAATTAATAATCAATTTAACTTCTAACGGAAATAATATTTCTGATGAGACAGTTATAATCAATATTAATGGTGTAGATTACACTAAAACAGTAGTTAATGGAACTGCTAGCTTAAATATTAATCTTGCTCCTGGAACATACA
Organism: uncultured Methanobrevibacter sp.; assembly: GCA_964411035.1. Lineage (GTDB taxonomy): Archaea > Methanobacteriota > Methanobacteria > Methanobacteriales > Methanobacteriaceae > Methanocatella. The sequence goes on from CAYPJH010000086.1 coordinate 190, forward strand.
AAGCATCTGTAAGCTTATTTTCAGAAAAATACAATTTCACAAGTGTAAATGCTACTGTAACTGTTTTACCGGTTATTAAAGGTAATGATACTGTTTTATACTTTAAAAACGGCACCCAGTATGTTGCTTTATTCCTTGATGGTGAAGGCAATCCTTTAGCTGGTGCTAACATACAGTTCAACATCAATGGTGTTATCTATAATAGAACTACTGATGCTAATGGAACTGCTAGCTTAAATATTAATTTAGCTCCAGGTAATTACATAATCACTGCTACAAACAAAGACAATGGTGCATTACACGCAAATAATGTTACTGTTTTATCAACTGTTATTGGTGAAAATATTGTTAAATACTATAAGAATGAAACACAATACATTGTAAAAGTTCTTGATGGTAAAGGCAATGCTTTAGCTAACCAAATTGTAGAATACAACATCAATGGTGTGTTCTATAATAGAACTACTGATGCTAATGGTACTGCAATATTCAATATTAATTTACCTGCAGGCAATTCTGAACCAAAAGAATACATAGTTACAGCATGGTCTAACGGATGTATTATTTCCAATACTATAACCGTTTTACCTGTTCTAACTGCTGAAGACTTCACAGAACCATTTGAAGCAGGTAAGAAATTTACTGCAAACATTGTTGACAGTGAAGGTAAACCTTTAGCTGGTGCTAAAATACAGTTCAACATCAACGGTGTATTATATGACAAAATTAGTGATGATGAAGGTAATGCTGGATTAAATATTAATCTTGGTCCTGGTGAATACATTATCACAAGTCTTTGTATTGATAATGGTGCAGTTATATCAAACAAAGTTACTGTAACCCCAAAAGTATAGGGATTTAATTCTCTATACTCTTTTTATTTTTTTTAAAACTTTCCAGGCCTGAATACTCGAAAAGTCTGATTTATTTGATTTTAACTATTTTTTTTTAAAAAATTTCATAAAATTGCAGATCTTTTATCAACAAATTTTTTAATTTTAAAAATTAAACAATTAATATGGTTATGAACTATCGATGGTTTTGAAATTTTATAATTTACCTATTTTTTATTTCGCTATACAGTAATATTACGAAGTAAGAAAATTTTAGCTATTTTCCTAAATCTAACTTTTTGAAAAATCACCATAAATTCACCAGTACATATATATCATAACATACCAAAATGCTAGTTTTTCATCAAACATGAAAAAGACCATTATAAACATAAAAAATATATTAATTAATCATAAAATTAGAATAAAATTATCCTAATAAATATGAATATATTGATAAACGATTTAAGGAATATGAAAAGACTTGAGAAAATGATCATCATTATCTATTTGGTATAATGAAAAAATATTCATCTTCTGAAAAAGAGGATTAGGCAGAAAAAAAGAAAGTTAAAACTAGTTATTTGTTTCATCATAAAAAAAGAAGGTGAATGAGAATAGGGTCATTTAAAAAAAAGAATTTTAATTAGGAGTAAAAAAATAAAGGAAGTATAATTAGGTATCAATGAATATGTTTCTTGAAGCTTATTGAGTTTATCCTGTGAGTGAAATAATTGTATGCGAAAACTTTTCCCCACTTCTCTCTTTTTGAAGAACTGTTCTTAAATATACACAGTGGACAATTAGAAAAAAATAGATAAAGTAGGGTTTACTCTTCTATTTTGTATTTTTCAGGATCATAATCAGGATGTCTACTAAGCACCCATTTAACAAAATTTTCATATTTAACATGATCTAAATCATAAACATATTTTAAAAATTCTTTTCTGCGATGTTCTGGAAGGTCATTAAATGTTTCATAAAAAGCACTCATAGTATCAAG
>CAYPJH010000087.1:0-1500 GCA_964411035.1 uncultured Methanobrevibacter sp.
GGCACTGAGGGATACCTCAATATGACAATGGAGGGATGCCAAAGGATGTCTTCTTCCCCTTTGTCATTCAGATGGGTTATACTCCACCTGGCACAGGACTCCTTGAAGAAGTATTTTGAGACATTGGTATTCCTTTGACACTCAGACCCTAAAGAAGAAGTGTCTGGTATTTCTCGGGGCCCAAGCTTGGCCTGAATAACAGCTGGAGGATGTGGAAAAATAACCTCCTGAGGGAAGTATAAACTGTAATCCAGTTTACACTTAAACATAGATTGTAAAAGGGAGAAAAAAGTGGCCACAGGTACCCTATACATAACAAGCTTTTTTTTTTTTTTTTCTTTTTGGCCTGGAGACACAACCCAAAATTATGCAACCAATGTAAATTAGATTCTTCACTCTTGGCTACACTAAAAAAATGGAATCCAAAGATTCTCAAGCTATATTAGCACCAATATTTGCAGCAAATAGAATAGAACTTTACTGGCTCTAAGTATGAGTATGATGGCAAATATATCACGAAAGGCTAAAATGGAAAGCAGTTTCCTCTTAGAGAAGGATCAAATACAGAAAAGCCTTTTTCTAAACACTTATGCCCTCCTTACTCAGGGTTTGCCAACAGAGCCCCAACATCCTGAGGGAATAGAAAATCAGGAGGAATGCACTTCAGCCTCCTTCCTATACCTACAAGTCATAGGAAAGAGTCCCAAAAGACTCATTATAATACAGGTCACTTTTCTCTGCAAGACTTGAGACAAATTGAAAGTGACTTAGAAAGATTCCCAGATGACCTTGATAAATATACAGAGATATTTCATGGCATTAACCAAATTTTGATCTACCTTGGAAAGACATATGATGTTAATGAACCAAATTCTCTCTAGCACTAAACACTAGGATGCTTTATGGGTGGCTGAATCCTCTGGGGATGAATGATATATAGTGCAAGTCCCAGGAGGCCTACTCCTTCTAACTGAAATGGACTCAGAAGAAACATAGCCAACAAAGCAATAGGCAGTTCTCTAGGAGGATCAAAAATGGGATGCAGATGGTCACATGGGGCAATGGAAGGGAAAGGACTTTCAGAACTGTGTGGTACAGGGATTTAGGAAAACCCATACTAAATCTCTAAATTATTTCAAACTCTCTGGTAACACAGGAGAATGCAGAAACTTCCACAACCATTTTAGAAAGACTCAGGGAAGGATTAATTAAATACACCTCAATGGACCCTGTTTCCCCAGCACAACAACCTAAAAAACAAATTCATAACTCAATCGTTAGGAAAAAATTACAAAATCTACTGCAAAAAGGAGACAACACTTTAGATAGTCCCTTAAAAAATGCCACTTGGGTGTTTTACAGTCATGACCAAGAGGAGGAGGAGGAAGAAGATGAGGAGAGAGAGAGAGAGAGAGAGAGAGAGAGAGAGAGAGAGAGAACAAAAGAAAGGCAACTGCCCTTATGACAGCCCTACAGATGGCTAAACCCAGTAGACAAGGT
>CAYPJH010000088.1:0-4344 GCA_964411035.1 uncultured Methanobrevibacter sp.
AATCCCTGGGGCGAAGTTGTTTTAGAAGGAGATTATGAAGAAGAATTATTAATTGCTAAAATCGATTTAAATGAAATAAAAAAAGTCAGAGAACAAATACCAGTACTTAAAAATAAAAGAAAAGATGTTTATAGATTAAATAAAATTTAAGACATTTTATCTAATCTTTTTTGGAAATATTCTTCTTTACCCGGAGATTTAGCACTTAATACCTCAATTGCTTTTTTAATAACTCTTATTTCATTATCATAGTCATTATTTTTTCTATAAATAATGCATAACCTTTTATATGGAGCATCCTTTGGTTGTTCTTCCAATACATACTTTTCATATTCTTTTATTGCTTTTTGAGGATTTGATTTTTCCATTTCTTTGATTCTGGATAAAGGAATGGTAGAAGAAATAGTTTCGCCTTTTTCTTTTGCTTTTAATGCTTTTTCAGCTTTTTTAATAGCTTTATTACATGATTTTTTAAAGTCTTTATCTTTTTCTTTTCTTCTAGCCTGTTTAATTAAACCTATAGATTCTTCAGTTGCAATATCTCCCAATGCGTAAATTGCTGCAAGCCTTACACCCCAATCTTCATCTTCAAGACCTTTGGATATGGAATCTAAATTATTTTCTGCTTTAAGTTCACCTAATGCACGTATTGCTACTTTTCTAACACCAAAATCATCGTCATCAATGGATTTTAGAAAATAATCAATGGCATCAGCATTTCCGGTTTCTTTAAGTGCAAAACCAAAAAACCTCTTATTTTTACCATTTGCGTTTTCATATTCCTGGGCTATTTTATCAAAAACAGAAGAACCAAAATTTCCTAAAATTTCTGCTGCTTTAAATCTTACTTGTGCATTATCATCAGTAACAGCGATTAATAAATCATCAACGATATTTTCATCACGACATCCAGCCAAACTTTCAATAGCTTCTTTTCTAATAGTTATATCTTCATCTTTCAAATTCTTAATCGCATCATCGATATTCATAATAACCATACCTTTTATAACAAACTAATAGTTATATATAACTATTTAAGTTTATATTTTTATCCTTAACCGATAGTGATTATATGATAACAAAACAAAAGAAAAGTTACTCTAAAACTCAGATTTATAAAACATTACATCCTTTAGTTCGCAAATGGTTTGATGAACATTTTGATGACTTTACTCCTGCTCAAAAACAATCACTAATAGATATAAATAAAAAAAATAACATTTTAATATCATCACCGACAGGTTCTGGAAAAACATTAACTGCATTTCTTCCAATAATTAGCGAATTAACAGGCCTTGCAGAAAATAATGAACTTGAAGATAAAGTTTATTGCATTTACATTTCTCCTTTAAAAGCATTAGATAATGATATTGAAAAAAATCTCGATGAACCTCTTAAATCTATTGAAAAAATAGCAGGTCATGAACTGGGAATTAGAAAATCAGTTAGAACCGGAGACACCAGCCAATATCAAAGGCAAAAAATGCTTAAAAAGCCTCCCCACATTCTTATTACAACCCCTGAAACATTATCAATTTTACTTGTTGCACCAAAGTTTAGAGAGAAATTAAGTAATGTCAAATATGTTATTATTGATGAAATTCATTCTTTAGCCGAAAATAAAAGAGGAGTTCACTTAAGTTTGTCATTAGAACGCCTGCAACATTTAATCGGCAATTATACAAGAATTGGATTATCAGCAACTGTTAGTCCTCTTGAAGAAATGGCAAGGTTTTTAGTAGGATATGAATATGGAAATGAGCGTGATTGTAAAATTGTTGATATTAACTATTTAAAACAGCTAGATATTGAAGTAATGTGTCCTGTAAGCGATATTGTAATTGCAGATAGTGAAGATACTAGACTTGCAATGTATGATATGCTTGATGATTTAATCTGGGAAAATAAAACAACACTCATATTTACAAATACTCGAAGTGGAACTGAAAGATTTGTCCATAATCTAAAGAAAATGTTTCCACACCATTACACTGATGAAAACATAATGGCTCATCACTCCTCATTATCCAAAGAAGTAAGATTGGATGCAGAGGATAAATTAAAAAAAGGAAAACTTAAATGCGTAATCTGTTCAACATCTTTAGAACTTGGAATAGATATTGGATATATTGACCTTGTAATCCTTATTAACTCTCCAAAATCAGTAGCTAGAGCATTACAGAGAATTGGAAGAAGCGGACATAGACTTCATGAGAAATCAAAAGGAAAAATAATTGTAACAGATAGGGACGATCTTGTAGAATGTTCTGTTCTTTTAAAGAATGCTAAGGAAGGTAAAATTGATAAAATAAGCATTCCAACTAATTGTCTTGATGTTCTAGCCCAACATATATATGGAATGAGTATTGAAAATAAATGGGATATTGACTATGCATATGACGTTGTTAAAAAAAGCTATTGTTATAAAGACCTTTCAAGAGACGAATATGAAGATGTTTTAAGTTATTTGGCTGGAGAATATGCTGAATTAGAAGAAAGATATGTTTACGCCAAAATATGGATCGATTATAAGGAGAATACCTTCGGAAAACGAGGAAAACTTGCCCGTATGCTTTACTCAACAAACATCGGAACAATTCCGGACAGTTCAAGCGTAGCTGTTAAATGTAACAATGAAATTATTGGAAATATTGAAGAAGATTTCATGGAAAAACTTAAAAAGGGAGATACTTTTGTTCTTGGAGGAAATACCTACAGATTTAATTATGGTAAAGGAATGACAGTCAATGTAACCCCCTCTGTTGGACCTCCAACAATACCTTCCTGGTTTAGCCAACAACTACCTTTATCTTTTGATTTAGCTTTAGACATTCAAAGATTTAGAGATTTCATGAATAGTAAATTTAAATATAAACAAAATAAAGAGGAAATATTAGAATTTATATATGAATATTTATATGTAGATGATTTCGCTGCCAATTCAATATATGAATACTTTATTGAACAATACAAATATGCTGCAATTCCAAGTAATAGGAAATTGCTGATTGAGTACTATACAGGATTTGGCGGTAAAAAATTTGTCATATTCCATAGTCTTTTTGGAAGAAAAGTAAATGATGCACTTTCAAGAGCCACAGCATATTTAGTTTCAAAAAGATATAATTCCAATGTGACTATTTCAATTTCCGATAATGGATTCTATTTAAGTTCAGATAGTAAAATTGGAGGGTTAGAATCATTTAAAGAACTTACTCCTGAAAATTTTAAAAATATACTTACACAATCATTAAATAAAACAGAAACTTTAGCCAGCAGATTTAGACACTGTGCAGGCAGATCCTTAATGACCCTAAGAAATTATAAAGGTAAAAAGAAATCTGCAGGGCGTCAACAGGTAAGGGGAAAAATACTTCTTAAACATGTTCAGGAAATGGACAATAATTTTCCAATATTAAATGAAGCAAGACGAGAAGCATTGGAAGATTATATGGATGTTAAAAATGCTCTTAAAGTAATTGAATGGGTTAACAATGGAGAAATGGAAATTAAGATTATCAATACCGCAATACCAAGCCCTTTTGCATTTAATCTTGTATTGAGAGGTTATTTGGATGTGTTAAATCAAAATGACAAAGCAGAATTTACAAAAAGAATGCATAGAGCAATAATTGATAAAATAAAATCAAAATTAGACCAAGAATTTTATTAAAGGTGAAAAAATGAATGTTTTAATAATGTATTATTCAAGAAGTGGAACTACAAAACATGTTGCGAATATTATAAAATCTAAATTAGATGCAGATATAGAAGAAATAACTGACAACGATGAATATAAAGGAAAAATTGGATGGTTAAAAGGAGGATTTAATGCATCAACTGGAAGATTAACAGATATCAACCCTACATCAAAAAATCCTTTAAACTATGATTTAACAATAATTGGCTCTCCAGTATGGGCTGCAAATATTGCACCACCAATAAGTACTTATATTACTAAAAATAAAAAAAATTTTACAAAAATTGCAGGATTTGTAACCTGCGGAAGTCAGGGCGGTGAAAAAGCACTATCTAACATGAGCGAGAGTTCAAATAAAAAATTAGAAGCAGAAATGATTTTAAATTCAGAAGATATTAAAAATAATTTAGATAAAAAAATAAATACATTTATTGATAAAATTAAATAATACAAGAAGGTGAAAAAATGGCTAAATGGGGAACAGTTTTCATAGGATTCATATTAGCAGTTATTGTTAAAGCATTCTTTGGATATTATGAGTTTCCAGGACTTTTACTTGTAGGTTTCATTGTGGGGGTAATGGCTCATGATGGAGTACTTGGTGGAATGTGGAATGCAGCTCTTGCAGGAGCATTTGGAAATAT
>CAYPJH010000089.1:0-3869 GCA_964411035.1 uncultured Methanobrevibacter sp.
CAATCCAATGCTTCAAGTTCTTTTGCAAGATTTACAAAATCATCTAAAGTATGAACAGGACTTATTGTATAACTAATTGTACCTTGAACATGTGCTCCTTGATCTTTAGCTGCTTTAATTGTTTGCTCCATATTACGAACATCATTTAAAGCATCAAATACCCTAAAAATATCCACACCATTTTCATAGGACTTTTCAACAAATTTTGTTACAATATCATCAGGATAATGTTTGTATCCTACTAAATTTTGTCCTCTTAAAAGCATTTGAATAGGAGTTCTTGTTATTTCAGATTTTAATTGTCTTAATCTTTCCCATGGATCTTCATTTAAATATCTGATACATGTATCAAAAGTTGCTCCACCCCATGCTTCAATAGAATAATAACCTACCTTATCCAATTCTTCAGCTATTGGAACCATATCCCTTGTTCTCATCCTTGTAGCTAGAAGAGATTGATGTGCATCCCTAAGGGCAGTTTCTGTGAATTTAACTTTTTTCATAAACTTATCACCTCTCATTAATTTTTTCTATTAAAAAGTAATCACTTATTATATCAACTATAATATTTATTAAAGGATATTAAAATATTTTATCTTTCTAATGTACCTTCAATGAATTTTTCAACATTTTGATAAGCTTCATCATCACTAAATTGAACTGGAGGATGTTTCATTGTATATGATGAAATTGAAGTTAACTGGCCTCCAATACCTCTTTCAAGACCAATCTTACAACATCTTATTGCATCAATAACACAACCTGCAGAATTTGGAGAATCTTCAACACTTAATCTGAGTTCTATATTCATAGGCACATCTCCAAATGTACGGCCTTCCATTCTTAAAAAGCATAGCTTATTATCATCCTGCCAAGGTACATAATCACTTGGACCAATATGGATATTTCTATCATCCATCCTCTCTGAAAGAACTGATTGAACAGCTTCTGTTTTTGATTCTTTTTTAGAGTCTAATCTATCCCTATTAAGCATGTTTAAAAAGTCTGTGTTTCCACCTGTGTTAATTTGATAAGTTCTATCTAATTTAACTCCCCTTTCCTTGAAAAGATTTGCAAGTGTTCTGTGAGTTATTGTAGCTCCAATTTGTGCTTTAATATCATCTCCAACAATAGGAATTCCTTTTTTCCTAAATTTAGCATCCCATTCAGGATCACTAACAATGAAAACTGGCATGCAGTTTACATAAGCAATTTCAGCATCTAAAGCACATTGTGCATAAAAACGGGCTGCTTTTTCAGAACCAACCGGCAAATAACTTAAAAGAATTTCTGCACCGCTCTCCTTAAGCTCATGAACAACATCTACAGGTTCAGCTTCACTTACAACAAAAGTATATTCATCATCATAATTTGACATGTGGTCTGCTACACCATCCAATACATTCCCCATTTTAACTTTAACATCATATTTTGGAATATCTTCTTGAAAAATAGCAGTACAGTTTGGTTTTTCAAAAATAGCTTTGTCAATTGTTTTTCCAACTTTTCTCTCATCAATATCAAAAGCAGCTACAACTTCAATATCACCAGGTTTATATCCTCCAATATCCCAATGCATTAGTCCAATTGCATCTTCAGGAGATTTATCAGCATAATAATGTATTCCTTGAATTAATGAGCTTGCACAATTGCCCAAACCAACAATAGCTATTTTTATTTTATCCATTTTAACACCATGTATAGTTAATTAATAAATATAGATAATCTATATAAAATAGTTAATAAAAGTATTGAAAACAAGGTTATGTAAATCTTCAGCATGAAAGTTTGATTAATTGGAAAATATTATAAATCGTTATTTTTGAATGTAGTTTCCTTATTTGGAAATTGTATACTTCTACTTTATTTATTCATCCAAATTTTCTTTTTATAAAACTAAATGCTCATATGCTTGGCTTCTTTTATTATACATCTCTTTAATTTTTTATGTCTGATTTTCTGTATAATCCTTTTAACTATCCCCATTGTTGGTATTTGGCCTTCTGCCCATATTCCTTCTAGTAATAGGGTGGTAGAAATTTGAATGATTAAAAATTGTTATCTTCCGCTCTGAACTGATACGATAATAAAACATCCTACTGTAGTAATGATGAATTTTAATTAAAATAAGAAAAGGCCTCTTTAAACCAATAAATTAAGTACAATACTAATAAATATAATTTGGAGATATAAATATAGTTGGGTTAACTTTCAGTAAAAGAGACCTTAAATTTATTTTAATTTACAAAATATTTAAAATTAGCTATTCTAAAAGAGCTCATGATATTCCTATTCAAAACAAGTTTATAATAATAAAATGATAATCTTGCCTTAAAATCCTTTTACATCAACATTTTTAAAATATAAAATATTGAAGATGCTCTTTTAACTTACGGATTAATATCTCCAATTAATTCCTGTTCCGCCAATTGCTTAACCATGGTATGATTCTGAATATTTGTGTATTTTTTCATTCTCTGATTGAATCTTTACATTCCTATCTAGTATATAATTCTTCCAATATGAAATGTTCTATTGCCAGCTATTCCTTTTAAAGAAAGTAAATAGCTTCCCTGAGTAATATTGTCAATTTTATCCTGAAGTTCAGATGCTGATGATGTTAACTTATATCTTGTATTATCCTTATTTGCCACATAACCAATTTTTTCACCGCGTGCATATACTGCAATTGCATCCATATCATGTTTATTATACTGTTCTTTAACCAGTTTTAAAGGCAAACGAGGAGTTAGATTGCTTTTATAAAAATTTGTTCCAGTTATTGTAAATAATTCAGATTTATCATAACTTTTCAAAAAACCAACCTTATCCCTTGAATTAGATGAATATTTAGTTGATCTTTGCGATTTAGTTGATCTTTGCAATCCTTTATTCTCCAAAATATGATCAATCACATCTCTCCTATTAATATATTTTTTAATATCCTCCTCACTATTTTTCGGAAAATTATATATTGCTCTTTCAAGTACATTTTTTGCTTCCTTTAACTTATCTAATCTCTCTGATGATGATAATTTTTCTGCCTCTTTAATCAAGTGATCTGACCAATAATACAACATTCTTACTTTATTATCAAAAACTATCCTATTTTCCGAGAGTCTTAATGCTCTTTTATAACACTTTTCTGATTCTTCAAATCTTTTCAAACTCTCTAAAATAATACCTTTCCTATTCCAATTACCTAAAATAGTATCATCTAAATCCAATGCTGAATCAATATAATGAAGAGAAGTTTCATATTTAAATTCCTTATAGGACTTCCATGCTAAATCTGAATATTCCAAAATTTCAATTTCATTTTTCTTCTTAAGATATTTTTCAATATTCTCATAAACCGGAGCAATATCTATTGCTATTTCAATTTTCATTTTTGCTTCTTTTAACTTATCTAATGCTTCTGAAACTGATAATTCTCTTGACTCTTTAACTAATTGACTTGACCAATCATACAACATTCTTGCCTTCTCAGCATAAATTTCACTACGTCCTATCTCATGAGATAGTTCCAATGCTCTATTAAAATATCCTTCTGATTCTTCAAATCTTTTAAAATTCTTTAAAATAACCCCTTTCCTAGACAAATTTTCTGGAATCTCATTATCCAACTCCAATGTTGAATTAATATACTCAAGAGCATCATCTTTATCTCTTAAACTTGCATAGTACTCTGCTGCCAGTTCATATGCCTTAATTTGCGTTTCCTTAAGAGCAAGTCCTCGCATAAATTCAGTAGGAAGAACAAAAGGGCGAAGAGGATCAAATAGATCACGATCATCAGTGTAACCGTCATCATCGTAACTGTCATCATCGTAACCGCCAGTACCTCCACAACCCATACATATATCTCC
>CAYPJH010000090.1:0-1542 GCA_964411035.1 uncultured Methanobrevibacter sp.
GAATGGATTAATTGATAAGAGATTCTTTAGATTGTTATAGGTCTAAAGTGGAAAAAGAGATTTTTTCAACTTAAATCACTTTTGTTGTCTGCTTTGTTTTAATCTGAAGTGACAAATGAAAACAAATGGATTTTATGATACAAAACTCTGTTGCTACATAGAAAGATGTTATCTTTGAAAAGACAAAATCTAGACCACCTAGCAGGTACATAAGAAACAAATGAGAATGTCAAATAAATCTACTATAGTTGATATCTGTAGGCCTAAGACAACATTTCTCAGAAATGGACTTTTGGAACTCTGGGAGTTTTCTGAAACACATCCCAGAGGTCTTTGAGGCCAATTTTTATAGTGATTACATCAGTTTCTTTTATTTCTGTCAAAACAAAATATCAGAGATTTAGTCACTAAAAACAAAACAAGCTTATTATCTAATTAACAGTTCTGTAGCTCAGAAATCTGGCATAGGTTTCACCATGATCATATCAAAAGAACAGAGATAAATGATTCTTTCTGGAAGCTTTAGAGGGAAACAAATTTTTTTTATTCTCTGAAGTTGTATACAAATCTAGGAAAACTTAAAACCTCCTGAATTCAGTTGCTTGCATACTACCCAGTTACTAAATATGTTGGCATTCATTAAAATAACAAAGTTGGAATACCTTCTCAACCATCAAGAGAAAACAGCATCAAAATCTTACTTTCCATTTTCAGGGTAGCTTAGTTGATTTTAGAAGGCTTCATCTTACAGAAAAAATCAATTCTATCAACAAATTATAAGCCACTTAACTTTAATTATACTTCATTTCCTCCTAGTACTATATTGATGGATATACTGTTGTTGAAATGTTGAAACAATAATTTTGAGAAATGATCCAATATACAGCAATACAGAATATATTTATAGGAATTTGTTTTTCTAGGGAAAATAATTTACTTCAACTAACATAGATTTATGTATTTGAAAATATTTGGATATTTAAAAAAATGGAAAATAATAAAACCACAACAAATAAACTTTTGTGAATCTGTTAATGATTTCTGAAACAATGGAACATTGAGAAAATAAAAATAAATCTACATTTATATAAAATATTTAGCATCTAACAACACAAAATATATTCATCAAAGTTAAACCTGATGGTTTTGCTTATACATACTTATTGAAGGAAAACAAAAATGTCAGAAAAAATAAAATAAAAATGAAAATATTATTGTAAACATTTTCTCAATATTTAAAGGGTAGTATGTCTACCAAAAAATGACATACTAAAAAGCATTTCAGAAATTTATACACATTCTACAGAACAATTTTTTTGTAAGTCTCAGTGGTGGTCAGCTTTTTCTCACACTTCAGGTTTCAGTTAAACTGTCATATACTCCAAGAGCCCTTTCCTAAATATCCTTGTGCCCTCAACAATGCTTACCTGCACAAAAGTCCTAATTACATTAAATAATTGCTTCTTTTGCTGTATCAACCTCAGTTCGATTAAAGAGGCCTTATTGTAACCCAAGTGTCTAGAACTATCCCAGGCATATAGT
>CAYPJH010000091.1:0-3860 GCA_964411035.1 uncultured Methanobrevibacter sp.
GTTTTTGGAAAAACATTGGAAAAATTATCTTATTTCACATTTGCTGATGAAACATATAATATTAATCAGATTCCTGATGATTTAACAATAGATCATGGATTTGAATGTGTTGGTGGGTTTAATGCAGAAAATGCCATAAATCAGATAATTGATGTTATAAATCCTCAAGGAACAGTTGCCCTTTTAGGAGTATCTGAAAAAAACATAGCTATTAACACTCGAAGAGTGCTGGAAAAAGGTTTAAATATTTTTGGAAGCAGCAGAAGCGGTCGTTTGGATTTTATAAAAACTATTGATTTAATTGAGTCAAATCCGGAAATTTCTAATTATCTGGAAGGCCTTATATCTAATGTTGTATTAATAAATTCAATTGAAGATATTAAAAAGGGTTTTAACATTGACTGGAATTCCAAGTTTGGTAAAACTATTCTTAAATGGAATAAATAAGGATTGTTTTATTTTTAAATAGTGTTTTTTTTTTAATTTAGCCCAATGGATTTTTAAATTTTAGATATATGATATGTTAGGTTGATGGGCGGATGTTATTTTGTTTAAGGTTAATCTGTTGAAAAATTTAGTTTAAGGCAATTAAAAATTGTTTTTAAATTGCCTTTTTATATTTAGTTTTTTATTTTATGTGTGTTCGCCAAAAGTATAAAAATCTTACCTAAATTTTAATTTAAAAACTTAATTCTTGATTTTAGCTATAAATTTTGAATTTTGGTGAAATCTCTTATTATTTCTTTCATGGTTTCTTTAGGGATGTTTTTTGATTCTAATATTTTTTTAATTTTATTTCTTTCTTCTTCTCTTCCTTTTATCATTCCATTTTCCATTCCTTCTTTTAATCCTTCTTTTAGTCCTTGTTCTCTACCTCTTTTCTCACCTTCTTTTAATCCTTCTTTTAGTCCTTCTTTTAGTCCTTCTTCTCTTCCTTTTATCATTAATTTTTCTGTTAATTCTTCTGTTACATCTTTTCTTATCATTTCTGCAAAATTGTCCAGCATTAGTGATTCCATGGTTAGTTCCTCCAGTATTGGTATTTGGTCTTCTTCATTGACATATAATATGCAATTTCTAATATATATCATTTTTATTTTTGTTTTTATATCGATGTCAATTGTTTTATCTTTGTTTAATAATTTTATTGCTTTCATCAATACCTTTGATGTTTCTTCTTTTGTAGTGAGTATTATAAATTTTAAAAAGGCGATTTCCTCATAGTTTATTTTTTTGCCATTATTGATTTTCTCTGTTATTTGTTTCATGTATTTTTGATAGTCTATGTTTTTGAAGGAATATATTTTTGAAGTAAATACGAATGATTCCGCTTCAACATCTACAGTTATTTCCTTTTCTTTTATTGGCTGGCTGGTTATGTAAATTGATTTTACATGCAGGTAATTTTTTCTATCTTTCCATTTTGGGTTTCCTGAATCTTGTCTCCAGTCATCAATGTAGATAGTTGAAGCATAGTTACATTGTCTTGCAATATCATGATATTCAGGACCAATAAATGCTGCTTCAATATTTAATCTATAGTTCTTTTCTGTGGTGCATACAAGATCGCACCTTACTTCACCTCCAAGTAGTGTGGTGTATTCTGTTTTATGAAAACCTGATACGGTTTCATCTATGTTAAGCAATTTTAAAAGACCATTTAACTCATCTATACTTTGATCTTTTATTGATTCATCCATCCAATTATGATTACTGCAATACCTTATAAAATTGGGATTTATAAATTTATTTTTACAAGTCATGCTAAACTCTTTAATATTCATCAATATATAAAATAACGGGGTCAAATAACTTGAATTTGATTTAAAGATTAAGATATTGATTTATAGAAATAAAATTGTTTTAAAATAAATTTATTGACATTACTAAATAATAAACAAAGAAAAAGCAATATTGATAAGACTTCACATTACACTCATATCTACGGATTTTAAATTCTTAAGATTATGATAGCTATTTTAAAATCAAAAATCTGATTTTACAAACAGGCACACTATAAAAAAATAATCTAACTTAAAATACAAGAAAACAAATTATTTATGTTAAAATAATTATTATATGCATTATGATTTTTAAAGAATTTCACTATTATTAAATAATATTATTGACTAAAATATATATTAATTTATTAAATAATTGTTGATATTCATGATTAAAAAAGATTTAATTAATGGCGGTAAAGTTAAAAGTGTTTTTACCACTGATAATGAAGACGAAGTTTTAATTGAATTTAGAGATGATATGACTGCAGGCGATGGTGCACGTAAAGAAGTAATGCATAAAAAAGGGACTTATAATGCAATTATTTCTTCTAAAATTTTTCAGATTCTTGAAGATAATGGGGTTAAAACCCAGTTTATAGAACTTTTAAAACCTAATGAAATGTTAGCTAAACGACTTGAAATGATTCCGATAGAAGTTATAATACGTAATATAGCTACAGGAAGTTTAGTCCGCAAATATCCTATTGAAGATGGAACACCATTAGAACCACCAATAGTTCAAATGGACTTTAAGGATGATGATTTCCATGATCCTATGCTTAATGATTCTATTATTAAAGCTTTAGGAATAGCTACTCAGGAAGAAATTAATACCTTAAAACAGCTAGCCTTAAAAGTTAATGATGTTTTAAAGGAATTCTTTGATAAAGCAGGAATCATTTTAGTTGACTTTAAAATAGAATTTGGAAAAGACAAAGATGGAAATATTATTTTAGGTGATGAAATCAGTCCGGATAGCTGCAGATTATGGGATAAGAAAACCCTTGACATGCTTGATAAAGAGTTATTTAGAAAAGGAAAAGATGATGAGGTAATGGAAGCTTACATTGAAGTTTACAATAGAATAATTCCAGATACTGACAAGACTAAATTTAATTTATAGGTGTTTTAAATGTTATTTAATATTGAAGTTAAAATTTCACTAAAAGATGGAATGTTAAATCCAGAAGCAACAACAATTGAAAGATCATTAGAACTGTTAGGTTACAATGTGGAAAATGTTAAAACAACAGAAATTCTCAAGTTTCAAATGGAAGGGGAAGACAGGGATGCTGTCCGCGAAAATGTTGTGGACATGTGTGAAAGACTGCTCTGCAATCCTGTAATCCATAATTATAAAATAAGTGTTATTCCACAAGACTACTCCTGCGGCAGCTGTGATATTTAGAAGGTATTTAAAATGAAAATTGGAGTAATTAGATTTCCCGGAACTAACTGTGACCGCGATGTAGCTAAAGCTATTGAACTTGCAGGAGCAACACCGGAATATGTCTGGTGGAGTGAAGATAATTTAACTGACTATGATGGAATTGTAATACCTGGAGGATTTTCATATGGAGACTATTTAAGAGCAGGGGCAATTGCATCAATCACACCTGTTATTGAAGGCATTAAAAATCTGGTTAAAGAAGAAAAACCTGTTCTTGGAATATGTAATGGAGCACAGATTTTAGGTGAAATCGGACTTGTACCTGGAGTTTTCATAACCAATGAACATCCAAAATTCAACTGTCAGTGGACTCCTCTAAAAGTAACAACAAACAGAACACCTTTTACAAAATCCTTTAAAAAAGGAAGCATCATCAATATTCCAATAGCCCATGCAGAAGGAAGATTCTACACACAGGACATTGACTTGCTTAAAGACCAGGACCAGATCGTACTGCAATTTGCAGAAGAAAATCCAAACGGATCAATAGAGGCAGTTACAGGAGTTTGCGATGAGTCAGGTCTTGTATGTGCAATGATGCCTCACCCAGAACGTGCAACTGAAGAAATATTAGGTTCCAAAGACGGATTGAACTTCTTTAAATGTTTTGTTTAGGTGAATAGAAT
>CAYPJH010000092.1:0-2400 GCA_964411035.1 uncultured Methanobrevibacter sp.
ATATATTTTAAAAATTTGTGTTTAAATTAACTATATATAAATTTTTTTAATTAGATTATTGTTGTGTATATATGTATATTTTAATAATAAAGTCGAAAGATATGTATAAAAATAAAGGATAAAAGAGAATAAGTTAATTTGAATTCTTCGATTCATTTATATTTGTTTATTTTATTTTTTTAATTTTTTTATGTTTTTTTTTTTTTTTTAATCATATAAAATACTTAACTTATGGGATGCTCAATCTATAGGGACTGAGACTCTTAATCTGTTAAAAATGTAGATAAAGAATTACACATTATAATTTACATGAAGACTTTTAGATTTATTATATTTTATTTATTTTTAATTGTTAGAGAAAAATTATAGATTTATTAAAATATATTTCTTTTATAGTAATCAATATTAAATATACATTAAAGATAATTGGATAATTATATATATATGAAAATGATTATGAATAAATTATTTATTTAATTTTCTAACATTCTCCCTAAAATCTATCTTTCTATTAATATTATTTTATTAGATGCAATTTATTAAGATAGATTTTTTTTGATGTCTTGAATTAGTATACTTTTGTTAGCAATGAGTTCCTGAACTTGTCCATTAACGTACTGTTAAGATATTTTGTGAATCCATCTGCTAAGTTATCCTTAGATTTTATATATTTCAATTTAATTTTGTGCTTTTGTATTAAATCTCTTATATGATGGTATCTGATTTCAATGTGCTTGGATTTCGGGTTAATTGATTGATTTTCACTATTATAAATGGTAGCTTTGTTATCAACATAAATAGTGATTGGCTTAATATTAATATTTAATTCATTAAATATATTTTGATACCATAATGAATGTTTTGCACATTCACTTAGACTATAGTATTCGGCTTCTGTAGTTGAGGTTGATACGCAGTGCTGCAGTTTTGAAAACCAACTTGTTGGGGAGTTTCCTATCATTATTATGAATCCGGAAGTTGATTTTCTCGTTTCTTTATGGCCTGCAAAGTCTGCGTCACAGAATACTTTAAGTGAATTTTCTTTGTTGAATTTTATCCCAAAGTTAACTGTTCCTTTTAAGTATCTAAATATCCTTAGGACATTATTCCAATCTTCATAGTTGGGCTTTGTTGATTTTCTGGCAGCTCTGCTAACAGCGAACAGTAAGTCTGGTCTTGTACATATTGCTAGATAAAGTAGATTTCCTATTGCGCTTCTATACCTAGTTTCATCAAAATCTTTTTTTCTTAAATATTCATTTTCTATAGGTATTAAATTTCTAATAGGTGTTAGTTTATTAATTTCAAATTTATTTAATATGTCATTAATATACCTTTTCTGATGTAGTATATACCCATCATTTGTTTTTACGAATTTTATACCAATAACAAAATCAACATCTCCTATGTCTTTTATATTGAATTTCTTTTTAATTAAATTTTTAACAGCACTTACTTCTTTATCTTTTCCTGATATTAGGATATCATCAACATAGACAGATAATATGCATATTATTTCTTTATATTTATTTTCTTTTATATATATACAAGGTTCGCTGTAAAGCCTTCTAAAATTCATAGTTTTTAATTCCATATTTAACTTCTCATTCCACTCTTTACCAGCTTGTTTAAGTCCATAAAGAGCTTTCCTTAATTTCCAAAACCCTTTTCCGAAGAGAGGATGACCCTGTGGTGCTTCCATGAATATTTCTTCTTTAAGTTCGGCGTTCAGATATGCGGAGTTAATATCAATTTGTTTTATGCTAAAACCCATTTGAACTGATAATGCTGTTATTATTCTTATTGAGTCTTGCTTTAAGGTTGGAGCAAAGGTTTCTTTGTAGTCAATTCCATACTGCTGTGTGAAACCCTTGGCGACCAATCTTGCTTTTCTTTTAATAATTTTTCCAGTTGGATCTCTCTTATATTTGAATACCCATCGGGAAGATATTACGTTTGAACCTTCTGGGACCCTTTTGACAATTGAGTAGACATTTAACTTTTTCATGTTATTTAATTCTTCATTAATAGCTTTTTCCCATTCATTTTTGTCGATTAGATTATGTATGTCATTATAGTTTGTTGGTTCAATAAAACTGTTATTATTTTCTTTTATTATATTTTTGTTTTCATTATATTTAATCTTTTTATTATGTTTTGTTTGATTAATTATAATTTTTCTTTTTTTGAAAGGTGAATTTTCTAAATGGTTTTTGGTATTTGATTTGATTTGAGTTATAAAATTTTCATTATTTTTATAGCTATTTAATATATAATTTGAATTTGAAATGTGATTTATTTTACCTCTATTATTATTATCTTTACTATAAATATTTTCATTACTATTGTGATTTATAATTGTATTATTTTTAATTCCATCGTGATTATTATTATCATTAC
>CAYPJH010000093.1:0-1721 GCA_964411035.1 uncultured Methanobrevibacter sp.
TAAAAGAGTTAAATGGATAATCATTCATCAAGCGAAGTTGATATAAAAATCAGAATAATGCCTGCACATAGTTTGCAGGCATTAACTTTGCAATAACTCCACATAGAATAGCTCACACCTATTTTACCATAATCTATATTATGTTAAATAGAAATAGCCAAGTATGTCGGTCTGTCTTAAATAAATCCTCGTTCCACGCGATAATTGCATAAATTTTACTAAATTTGTAGAATCTTATCCAAAAAAATTTTTTTTATGAACTCAACTGATTTAAAACAAGGACATTCTTACGAATTTAATGTCATTAAAGAACTATCTAACAGAAAGTACTTTAAGATTAAAACTGATGATGGCGTTGAATTTTCCCTATTGAAATTTAGATTTCAAAAAAATCTTCCCCTGCCCGACTCCATCAAGTGTTATGTAAAGACTCTTGTTCCATTCCCTATCTTAGGACAGGACGTATCTTTCTTTATTGATCAATTCTACAAAGAGGGAAACGAATACGACTTTACCGTAAAGGGAGTGAAGATAGCTGATGCGACCGGCGACAATCAATATGAGCTTGAAGACTCTAATGGACTGTGTTTCAAATTATTCAATGCACCTAATTCACTCTCGAAGGGTTCAAGGATAAAATGCAAAATCACTAATATCCGAGGAGCGAGTGTTTCGCTGAAATATGAAGGCACCCTTTCTCTCAAGCTGCCGATTCCTTTTCATAGTCTATCGCAATGGCTAAATATGCTTGGACTAAAGAAGCATCATGAATTGTATCTTAATTTGCTTGAATCCATTCCGGAGTTTCACAATGCACTGCTAATGCAAGACAACAGCGAACCATCATGGATTCTTCAGCTGCTAAAAGACTGCTCCATTCACATCACAGACTGGCTTATCGCATGCAAGGACGACCGCAGAAATCTCTCCAAAGTCTTCAGAAGGATGTATCTGGCAAGAAATGTCGCTTTGTATATTCTTGAAGGATCGGATTACCTCAGATATTGCAACCAGGAGCAAAGAACTGTGCTCCAGTCTAAACTTTCCAACTATGTTGAACTATTCAACCAGTATGGACAGGCCACAAACAAGATTCTTTGCATGAATCATGAGGAATTCATTGATAAAATGTTTAGCCGGCTCAAGGAAGCAGGTTATCTATACCATCCATCAAAGCAGTTCAGGATAATGATGACAATCCTCAAACTGCGCCCGGAGCTTATAAATTCACGAATGGGAGAACTGTTTGACGCACTCCACAATTGGGAGATATCCAACTGGCAATCCGACCCTTTCCGTCCGGCGTTGGTGCAACAATTACAAATTTTTATTGAAGAAAATTGCCAGTCTGTAAACATGCTTCCGGCAAATGATTCAAGCGAAGACAATAAGGCAATTATGAGAATGATTCTTGCCATCGCAGTACAAAGGCTCCTTGCCACTGACTCCGACAACATCGATCTCGACATAAACAGGGCTATGCTCTATCGATATATATCATATCTAAATCCGGGGAAGATTGACATTCTGCTTTACAAAAGTGTCGAGTCTCTTTTGGGCATAGAAACTCCAAACGAATTCTCCTGGGGGGATACAGACCACCCCACTCTCCTCATTGAGAAATTGTCACACCCGAGCAATGAAACCGACAGTAAAGATGCTGTAGTCAAAACATATTCCACATCAAAGGCCGACATTCGGCTGTATTCCGACAACATTCA
>CAYPJH010000094.1:0-5287 GCA_964411035.1 uncultured Methanobrevibacter sp.
AAAAAAATGTGATTATCTTTGTATTCATTACTGTCCAGGTGTGAGAATGGACGAGGATACAATAGTGGTTGATGAAAAATCTAAAAAACCTTTAATTTCAGAACAATTATGTCAGGGTTGTGGTATTTGTACAAATCGATGCCCGTTTGATGCTGTAAACATTATTAACTTGCCTGAAGCTATTGGTGAACCAATTCATAGATTTGGTCAAAACCAATTTGAACTATTTGACCTTCCCACTTTAACTGAAGGGCAAGTCTTAGGCCTTTTAGGTCAAAATGGTATTGGAAAAAGTACTATTATGAGAATACTTTCAGGAGAATTAATTCCTAATTTCGGTAGATTTGACGAAAAGCCAGAAAATTGGGATGAAGTAATAGAATTCTACAAAGGTTCTACTCTTCAAAATTACTTTAAATCATTGTCTGAAGGTGAAATTAAAACCGTTTTGAAACCTCAGATGGTTGACCAGCTTCCAAAAGTTGTTAAAGGTAAAGTTCGAAATTTACTTACAAATGTTGATGAACGAGGTAAATTCGATTATGTTTGTGAAGAATTAGACCTTCACAATATTCTTGATAGAAATATGGAGAACTTATCTGGAGGAGAACTTCAAAGGGTAGCTATTGCTGCAACTGTTTTAAGAGAAGGAGATTTTTATTACTTTGATGAACCTACTTCCTGGTTAGATGTATCTCAAAGACTTAATGTTGTTAAAGTAATCAGGTCACTTGCTGAAGATGGAAAATCCGTACTTGTAATTGAACACGATTTAGCAACTCTTGATGCATTATCTGACAATATCCATATTTTATATGGAGAACCTGGAGGATATGGAGTTGTATCTGGTAGAAAAGGAGTAAGGCTTGGAATTAACGCATATATCAATGGATTTTTATCTGAAGAAAATGTTAGAATTAGAAGAAATCCTATTGAATTTACAATAAGACCTCCAACTGAAGAAGAAGATGGAGATGCACTTACAAGTTACTCTGATTTAAATAAAGATTATGATGGATTTAAGCTTAGCGTAGATTCTGGTGAAATTTACCATGATGAAATTGTAACAGCATTTGGTTCAAACGGTATTGGAAAAACGACTTTTGCCAAAATATTAGCTGGAGTAAGCGAACCAACTACTGGAGAAATTGATGAAGAGATTACAATAGCTTATAAACCTCAATATTTAGTTTCAAACTTTGAAGGAAGGGTTCAGGACTTTTTATACATGAATGCCGACAGTTATGGATCTAAAATATTTGAAAGTGAAATTATGAATCCTTTACAGTTAAATGATTTGCTTGAAAAAGAAGTGAAAAATCTCTCAGGAGGGGAACTTCAAAGATTAGCTATTGCTACAACCCTTTCAAAAGATGCTCAAATTTATTTATTTGATGAACCAACAGCATTTCTGGATGTTGAACAGAGATTAATTGCTGCTCGTGTTATTCGTAAGATTATTGAAAGTAGAAATGCAGCTTCTTTAATTGTAGATCACGATATTGTTTTTATTGATTACATATCTGATAGGGCAATGGTATTTGATGGAATACCTGGTCTTGAAGGTCATGCTTCAAAACCAACAGATTTAAGAACATCCATGAATAAGTTTTTAGGAAATCTTAATGTAACTTTCAGAAGGGATAAAGAAACTAAAAGACCAAGAGTCAATAAACTTGACAGTTATCTTGATCGTGAACAAAAAGAAGCTGGAGAATATTATTATCTTAAAAATTAATTTAAATCTTCTAATTCTTTTAAGATTTCTTTTTTTAATTTTTTAACAGCAGCTTCTCCATCTTCATCAAGTCTTATGGCATCATTAGGATTTAAATCATATTCTTTTACTATTTTTTCAGCAGAAATATTTTTTAAAACATTGACTCCTTTTTCTTTTAAGATTACAGAACTGCAATCGTCTCCACATCCACTAATAGACACTACTTCTGCATCTTTCAAGATAGGGCTGCATTGGTTTGGCTGTGCAGAATATTCTGTAATGCATGCTGCAACAATATTCTCTTTATCTAATGCTAATTCAATGGTAGCTGCCCTTACAACTAAACCTAACGGGCTTAGTCCACTACATGATACTAAAGCTATTTTATCATTCATTTTTTTCAACCTTTTTTCATTTTTTTTAATGTATTTTTCTTTTATTTTCTCATATCCTTTTTTATAAAATGGACATTTAATCATGCAAACACTGCATCCTTCTTTATGAGCCAAACAAACTTTTTTAATAACTTTTTCATCTTCATCATATGCATTATATGGACATTTCCTAATACATTTACCGCAATCCTTACAATAATCCTTAACCCATAACATGTCGTTTTCATCTTTAAAAGGAAGGTTTTCAATAGAAGTGGAAATTTGAAAGAATCCTGTTGCCAAACCTCCTTTAAATAGACACATATTACTTCGAAGAATTGCACAATCATTAGATTGCATTGCAATAGCTCTTAAACTTATTCTATCATCAAGGGGATTGATAATATCTGCCTTATAACCTGAATCTCTTAGAAAGTCTGTGAGTTCATAAATATATCCCCCCACATCCTGAAATTCACCATCCAATAATGATGCTTTTTCTTTTGAAGGATCCATTTTAAGAATATCATCAGGAAATAAATAAACAAGAGTTATTACATTATCAAAATCAATATCCCATTCCTTTTTAAAGTCATCGGAAAGTTTAGAATAGACTATTTCATTTACGCCATATTTTTCTGCTAATTCCTTAAACTTTTTAAAGTCGTTATCTGAAATTTCAGTTAAAGGTTCATCTGGATTATCTTTACTGTAGCAGTCTGGAATCGGCTGATGATATTTGAAACTCATATTTATCTACTTTCTTAAAGCATCTATTGCTTTTGGCAATTCCTTACAGAATATTTCAATTTCATTTGTTGGAATTGAAAAACTTACACGCAAGTATCTATCTCCAAATAGCTTACTTGTGTATTCTCCTTCTCTTGTAAATATTCCTTTTTCGAGCAGGTATTCTGATAATTCTTTTGGATTAATTCCTGCACCTGAAACATCAATGACCATCATATTTGCATCAGATGGATAAACCGGTAAAAAGATACCATCAATTTCATCAACTGCTTCTTTTATCAGTTTTTGATTATGGAATGTAGTTTCTTTAATTTCATCAATCCAGCTGTCTTTAGTTTGAAGGCCTTTAATAGCTCCATATTGTGCAATAATATTTACTCCTAAATCATTGACAACAACATTTTTAATAGAATCTATTAAGTATTGAGTTGAAATAACCGCTCCGATTCTCACACCTGCCATTCCAAATATTTTTGAAAAGCTGTATACTGTTAAAGTATTTTCAGGAGCATAATCTGCAACTAAAAAGTGTTCATGTGCAAAATCTTTATAGGTTACATCATGTAGAAGATAGATGTCGTTTTCAATAGCTATTTCTGCAAATTCCTTAATTTCCTCTTCAGTATAGCATACACCTAAAGGATTTAAAGGGTCGATTAAAATAATCATTTTAGTATTTTCATCAATATACTCCCTTACAAGTTCTGGAGTCATCTTATAATTATTTTCCTCATTATAAATTGGAATATACTTTACTTCTTTTGCAAACCTATCTGCAAATGTTCCAATAATCAGATAACCTGGATCACATGTTATTACATTATCTTCAGGTTCTAATAATGCATGCATACAAAGATAAAGTGATTCTGTTGCTCCTGCAGTTAAAAATACATCAAAGTCTTCAAATCCCAAGTCTTTAAGTATTAAATCTTTAAGCTCTGAAAAACCTTCTGGAGGCGGGTATTTACAGTATTCTTTTTCTAGAACACAATCTGCCATAGCATCAGCTATTTCATCTTCAACAAGATGGTTTGTATTTTGACCCATCCAAATTATGTCTTTATCCATGAAAACATGTTCAAAGAAATCATTAGCTGAGTCATAACCTTTAGGAGGTTTTCTCTCAATTTTCTCATACTTTTTAATAGGTTTTTCACCAGCATTATTAATCATTTTAATCACTATAAATATTATTATAAATAGTTAAACTATTCCACCGGATGTAATTTTAAATTTAATGTTTTTTCCTTCAGCAATACTTCTATGTCTTATAATAGTAGCTAATCTTTTGTGAAGTTCATCACATTTTTCAAGCTTAATTATTGTTTTACTTCTATATTGAAGAATTGTTCCACCAACAGGACTAATATTATCTCCATTTTCATCAAATGAATTGTAGATCTGATTAGTTAAAATTACAGCTATATTGAAATCACGAGCTATCTTCCATAAATTCTGTACTTGCCTGCTGAAATCCTTATTTAACTGGGAAGATTGTCTGTCTTCAACACGATAAAGTGCAACAGCAGAGTCTAAAATAATCACATCAACATCCTCGTGGTTATTTGGAATCCATGCATCCAACACTCTTAAATTATTATTTTGTTCATCAAAGGTAGTTGGTTCTAAAACAATAATATTCTCTGCCACTTTGGGAAAATTAATGCCTGCAATTTGTTTGATTCTATCTAGTGAAATTCCTCCTTCAGTATCAATATAAATTGCCTTTTTACCTTGTTTAGCCACACTAACAGCTAAAAACAATGCAATGTTGCTTTTACCGGAACTAGGAGGTCCGAATATTTGAGTAATGATTCCCCTTTCAAAGCCTCCATCTAAAAGCTCATCGATACGGGAATTAGTTCGAATTTTACTAGTATTATCTAAATCAACTAAAGACTTCATGATTAACTACCTATTATATAATATATATGTATCTTCATTATTATAAAAATTAGCGTTTTGAAAAAGTAGGTTTGTCTAAGGTTAAATTGATAATTGTTGAAGGCATGTTATTTTCAAGCTCCCCCACATCAATAACCAAATCAACTTCTTCACTTAACTGACTTAAAATATCTTCAGGAGTGTTCAATGTTTTTTGATTAGATACATTGGCACTAGTTGTTATTATTGGAAAAATACTGGCTAGTTTTTGAGCAATTTCACAATCCGGAATTCTAACACCTACATTAGTACTTCCACCAGTAACCACTCTTAAAACTAAAGGCTTTTTATTTAAAATTAAAGTGTATGGGCCAGGCAAATATTTATTAATGTAAGGCCTATCTCTTAAATTAACCCAAGCAACATGTTCAATCGCTTCTTTGTTTGAAACTAAAATAGAAAGCGGTTTTAGAGGGTTTCTTTTTTTAATATTGAAAATCCTTTTAACAGCTGCCTTATTGAAAATATCTGCTCCAAGACCATAAACAGTGTCAGTAGG
>CAYPJH010000095.1:0-4885 GCA_964411035.1 uncultured Methanobrevibacter sp.
ATATGATGTTATAAACTGATATTTATTTTTAGAAGTGTTTTATATTGAATTAAAAATATATGATTTAGTAAATGCCATAAACCAAAAGGATAAACATGAAAAAGAAAAAATCATGGTTTAACACGGGTTTTTAATAGTTAATTTTATATATATATATGCTTATAAAGTGTATGTTAGTAATAATAAAATGTTATGGAGATATTTTTATATGGGGGTTTGTTTATGAATATTTTTTATAAAATTGTTTTTACTCCACATACTTCTTTGTTAACTAAAAAAGAAAGAATTTTTGCAGTGTCATTTTATACAGGTAGTGTAATTTTAATGGGTGGTGTTGCATTTCTTTTAACTAAATTAATGTTTCTTTTATATTATACTTTTGTTTCTACTGTTCTTGTGTTTGGAATTACATTTTTGGGTTTTGTGTTGTTTGGAAAATTGGATTTGAAATATGATTTTAGTGGAGAAAATGATATTAAACCATCATACAAACTTCAGGAATTCATGTTAATAAGTCAAATTCCTACAATTATTACTGTAATGTTAATTTTATTGTATATTTCTATAAAATATGTTACTATAAAATGGTCCATATTACTTCTATTCCTCGGAGGGCTTGTTTATCCAATTTTAGGAATGTATAAAAGGATGCATGTTTTTAACAGTATTGGCCTTAAAGAAGGTATAGGATACTGCCCAATAATATACTTTTTTATAAGTGGATTTTTAGGATTTATGGGTTATTACAGATTCATTGTTCTTAGATCAGTCATGGGAATAATTTTTATTTTTTTAATGCAGACACTATTGCTTTATCCAGAAAAATTCAATAAAATTTTACCCATTGACAATAAAACCAATGGAGGATTCATAATATTCCTAATTACCATAATAATAATCTATAGTATTGGAGTTCAATTAATAACATCAATCTGATAAAGATAAGTGAAAATTTCAAATTTTCATTTATTGATTTAACCACTAAATCTCTTAAAAATAAGGGGTATTTTTAAAAAATTGAGTGATAAATTTAGGTAGATTAAATCCTATCTACTTCTTTTTTTTTGAATATATGGCTAGATTTTTTAATTGGCTTTTTTTTGTTCTGGATTTTTTAAAATAATTAAAAATAAGGGGATTTAATTACTTTCCTTATTATATAATTATCTTTTGATTTATTTTTGTTAATTATTTTCATTTAATTTAATATAGGTTTTTTATCATTATTTAAAATGAACAGTATGTTGGGATGTGAAATTGCTTTTTACATATAAATTTTCTTAATCAGTTTGATATCCATTTTACTTTTATTTTCCTCTCTTTAAAATTGTAGTTAGTTAGTTTTTCTTTATTTATATTTATCAGTATTTTAATAATGTTATAGAGGATTCTTTTTCGCCAAATTTTATTTTTTAACATATATATTAAGCTATTTTCTATTTTATATTCTAGGATTATCAAATTAGGGAGGGTCATTTTTAATAAAATAAGCGTTAAAATCCAGATTGGGAAAATGAAACATATGATGTTATAAGCCACCATCTATTTTTGAAGGTGTTATATTGAATTAAAAAGAATAAACATAAAAAAACTGGGGTTTTTATAGTTTGGTTATAAATAAAAAGAGTTTTAATTTTATGGAATTTAGTTATTCTTCCAATAAAATAATATTTTCCGGGTCTACTTTTATATAGTTAGGAATCTTTATTTCATGTTCATGAATTTGCTTGTTAACTTTCCACCATAGACCGTTTTTCATGGTTATTTCCCATTCAAAAGGTTTTTCTGAGATATTTGCATTTCTACTTTCAATTATGTTGCTGCCTTCATTTTTAGAAGGATAAAAATCATGTGCTCTTATTCCAATATGGGTAATATTATCTGTAATCTTTTCAGATACTTCAAATTCAGTATTCCAGTCTAAAGCCTTAACATGGTAATCATCAATGATTTTAATTTTAGAGATATTTTTACATCCTGTAAGCTTAGCTGCTTCAACTTTTTTTGGATTTTCAAAGATTTCATGAGTAGGTCCTTTTGCAATAATCTTACCTTCCTCTAATATTAAAAGCTCATCGCAAAATTCAAATACTTCGTCACGATCATGAGTAACTAAAATAGCTAAACCATCAAAATCATTTAATAGTTTTACAAGTTCAACACGTAACTTTTCTTTTAATGAGGTATCCATTGCACTGAAGGGTTCATCTAATAGTATAACATCAGGTCCATAAGCTAAAATGCGAGCTAATGCTACTCTTTGCTGCTGACCTCCAGATAACTGTCTGGGATATCTTTTTTCCAGTCCTTCTAAATGAAAACGTTTTATCATTTCAGATACAATTTTTTTATCATCATTTTTTGATAAACCTGCAGAAACATTTTCTTCAACAGTCATATTGGGAAATAATGCATAATTTTGAAATAAGTATCCTACATTTCTTATTTGAGGTTTTAAATTAATTTTCTTATTTGAATCATAATAGATAGTTTTTTCATCATTAGTTAAACTTACAAAGCCTTCATCTGGATTTACGATACCTGCAATAGATTTTAATGTCATACTTTTACCGCAGCCGGAAGGTCCAAGAATACCCAAACAACCTTTTTCTAATTTAAAATCAACATCTAAGTCGAATTCTTTAAGTTTTTTTCGGATATTTACATTTAACAATTTATTATTCATAATTTATTCCTCATAAAATATAATTTAAGAACTATCTATTTCCATTGTTTCTCTTTACGTAGTGTAAAGTAATCCATAATGAAAATAGCTATAAATGCAATTATAACAATGAATATTACATAATTAAAGGCATCTCCCATATTGCCTGCAGCTACTTCAGAGTATACTGCCATAGGGAGAGTTCTGGTCTGATCTGCAATATTACCTGCAAGCATAGCTGTAGCACCAAATTCGCCTAAACCACGTGCATAGGCAAGAATTCCTCCACTAATAATTCCAGGTAAAGCATTTGCAAATAAAATTTTCCAAAATATTTTCCACTCAGACATACCTAATGTACGTCCGGCATCTATTAAATTGGAATCCACCTGTTCAAATGCACCTCTAGAAGAACGATACATTAAAGGAAGGGACATTACCACTGCAGCAATAACTGTTGCAGGCCATGAAAAAGCTATTTTAAAAGCAAAGAAATCTATAAAAAAACTACCTATAGGTCCTCTAACTCCAAAAATATATAATAGGAAGAATCCTACTACGGTGGGAGGCAATACAATTGGCAGGGTAAAGATACCGTCAAGTACGATTTTTACTGTATCGTTTTTAATTTTAACAATAATCCAAGCTACAATTAAACCTAAGAAAAAGGTTATGAGAATTGATAAACTTGCAGTTTTCATTGAAATTAAAATTGGTGTCCAATCCATAATGTATCTCCATTAAACATTATTTTGTAATGGAAAATATTAAAATCTATTCTTCATGAATAGTGAATCCATATTCAACAAATATATCTTTAGCTTCTTGACTTTGTAAGAACTCTAAGAATTTGTTTGTAGCATCATCATTTTGAGAACTTGCAAGTGGAGCTACAGGATAAACAATAGTTTTTAAAGAGTCTTCTGGAGCTTCACAAATTACTTTAACATCAGGATTTGATTTTGCATCAGTTGAATATACAAGACCATAATCTGCAGATCCTTCTGCTACCTGATTTAATACTGCTGTTACATCTGTTGCTAATGATAATTTAGATTCAACATCATCCCAAATGCCAAGATTGTGTAATGATTCATTAGCATATTGTCCGGCAGGTACGGATTCAGGATCACCAATAGCAATGGTACCTTCCACATCTTTTAATTCTTCAAATGATGTTATATTATTATCTGAATCAGCAGGTACAATTAAAACAAGTTTGTTTTCTAAAAATTTATTATTAGTGCTGTTTTCAACTAGACTTTCATTAATTAAAGTATTCATTTGCTTATTACCTGCAGACATGAACACATCGGCAGCTAAACCATTTTCAATTTGTGTTACTAAATCTCCACTGGATGCATATGTTGGGGTAACAGTTATGCCAGGATTCTGTTCTTCAAACATTGGAATTAATTTTTCATCATAAACATTTTTTAAACTAGCAGCTGCAGCTAAATTTACTTCTCCGGAAGCATTATCTGAATTATTTAGTGCACCGGAAGCATATAAACCTGCTGCAATAACTGCAATTATTACAACAACTGCAATGATTATTTTGTATGTAGACTTCATTCAATTCACCATTAAATATAAATTAATCTAATACTAACTAAAATATATAATTCAAGATTGGTGTTGTGAAAGGTAGTTAATAAACAAATTCAATGAAAAATTCCTCAATAATATTCATAGTTTATTTGTTGTTAAATTACTTCCATTTTACATACATCAATCAAATTTTCTTATTTTACATATAATTTAAAATTATGAATAGGCTATTTTAATTAGTTATTATTTATTTTATTATACATGATTTATAAATCTTTTCACATTGATTTATAGATAAGGATATTTTTTTCATAAAATCAATAAAATTATATCAAAAATTTTTATAATGGGGTTATTTTATAAAATTATAATTTTTATTGGATTAAATATAAAAATAGTAATATATACTATTATTTTAGTAGTATTAAGGATTTGCATTTAATTTATTATCCTAAATTAAACCTATTATCTCTTTATAACTAATTCTTTTTTAAATTTTACTTTATACTTATCCAGAAATTATTTACAAATCGAAGGGTAGTAATACTTTTTTAATTTTTATTGCTGAATTATTTAGATATCATTTAGATGGAAAGATAAGCTAAATTTTAACTATATATTAGGCCTATATTCTAGAATTATCAAATTGGGGGTGTCATTTTTAATAAA
>CAYPJH010000096.1:0-1571 GCA_964411035.1 uncultured Methanobrevibacter sp.
TATCTATGCTTTATGTGATGGTAACGTTGCATATAGAATCGATTTTATTGAAGCTATTCAAAAACAGTGGCTATCACCATTCCACTACTATGGTGTCTATGACAATACTGATTACACTCAAATCAGATGGCTTGGTAAACATTACGATGCAGAAGAGCTTGCAATAGCTCAGTTAAATGATAATGTAGCTGAAAAAATATTCAATGCCTGGAAAAAGTACAAACAAACTAAAACAATAGTATTCTGCTCCAGCATTGTTCATGCAGATTTTCTAGCAGATTATTTTAAAAAACATGGCTCTGAAGCAGTTAGTCTTCATTCAAAATCACAAGTCAATCGTAATGAAACAATTGAAGCACTGGCTAACGGTGAAATTGACTGTATTATGGTTGTTGATTTATTTAATGAAGGTGTAGACATTCCATCTGTTGACACACTGGTTTTTGCACGTCCAACAGAATCATTAACAGTATTTACACAGCAGATTGGACGTGGATTAAGGCTTTCTGATGGGAAAACACATTGTGTAATTATTGATTTAATAGCTAACTACAGAAATGCAGATATTAAACAATCACTTTTCTATTTAAATAAAAATAAGAAAAATAAAAATGGAGAATTGGAGAAATTGCCTGATGGCTGTGTTGTAGACTTTGATTTAAAATCAAGACAACTGATTGAAGAGCTATCTAAAAAACACATGCCTAGAAAAGAGCTGCTGAAACGCAGCTACTTCCAGGTTAAAAAAGAACTTGGAAGAAGACCAACATACCTGGAAGTTCATATGCATGGATTTGAAGACGGAGCACTTTTCAAACAGGAATTCAAATCCTACTTCGGATTTTTAAAATGGGCAGATGAACTGTCCAAAAGAGAATTGGAAGTATTTCTTCATTATGAAAACTGGCTATATGAAGTTGAAAGAACACTAATGACCAAAAGTTATAAAATGATTTTACTAAAAGCTATGCTCGAGCGTGGAATTAATAAGTGGATGTTGCCGATTACAGCAAAACAAGTAGCTCCTTTCTTCCACAGCTATTTAATGGAAAAGGAATATCGTAAACTAATTGATTTTAATGATAATACCACTAAAAAACTATGGGAATATGATGAAGAAAAGATTGCTAAACTAATAGAAAAAATGCCTATGACCAAATGGAGCGGCAACTCAAAAAATCTTCTTTCATTTGAAAATCATGAATTTAAGCCAACATTCGACATTTCAACAGAAGATAAAAGTATTCTTTATGAATTTACAAATCAGATTTGTGAATATAGATTAAGAAGATATTTCGAAAGAAAAAGCAAAAAATAAGCAGGTAGTGGTAATACTTAATAACATTAATTATTATTGAAAATTGAGCAATAGCTAATGCTTTTGCTTTTTTTACAATTTTAAAGTGGTGGAACATTAAAAATGAAAAATACAATAATCACCAAAGTTTTTGACAGTAACACCACCCCTTAACATAAAAATATATATTCTTTTTATGATAAAAATAATAACAAGGTTATAATATTGTTAAGGGTTGGTTGAGTTGGATATTAAGGCTCCAAAAACGTTAGAT
>CAYPJH010000097.1:0-2905 GCA_964411035.1 uncultured Methanobrevibacter sp.
GGTTATTTTAATAATTCTTAGTAAAAATAGTTTTAATTAAGAATGATAAAAAGTATCACTCTAATTTTTATTCTTTTTTCCACCAGAATAATATCCAGTCTGCTTTGTCTTTTTCATTATATAATTTTCCGGTTTCGGGATTTTTTTTAAGAATTTTATTTAGATATTTTTTTAATTTTTCTTTTTCATTGTTATCTAATTTATCCAGTTTAAATTTACCATTATTCATTGCTTCTTCAATATTTTCATATTCACGGAAAGCTTTTATCTCTAAACGTTCAACATTAGCATAAATGCCCATATTGAAAAGCATGTTAAATACATAATTATAATCCGGGAACTGTTTTGAAGGTTTAGATATATACTCATCAAATTCTCTTTCAATTTTCCAATTGTCTGGTCCAAATACTGTAAAGAACACATATTTATTTGCTATTTTATTCATCTCTTCCAATGTTTTATCAAGGGAAACTATGCCATTGAGACATCTTGAAGCAACAACGATATCATAATCTCCAATTTCATCATAGTTAACATCTTCAATAGGTTCAAAAATAGTATGAATATTATCAATATTCTGTTTTTCAGCTCTTTGGTTTAATAGCTCTAACATTTTGGCTGAGGAATCTACTCCTGTAACTCCTTTAACCTTTTCAGCGATTTTAAGAGTAACAGATCCTTCACCGCAGCCCAAATCAAGAACAGTATCATCTTTATCTAAAATTAATTTTTTTAAAAATACATCATTATAATCATCTTTTTTAGATATTTTATGGAATTTCGGAGCTGCTTCATCCCAATCTTTACCTCTGTCTTCTTTTGATTCTAATTTTTCCTGCCAAAATTTGGTCCAATTAATATTATTTGGATCATTTATGCACTGTTTTTTCATTTAAATTACCATTAATTCTAATCTTAACTTATCTATTTATTAATTTTTGTTTTTCCTTCAAGCACATTCATGTAATCTTCGTAATTTTCTTTAAGTAATCTTGGAATATCCAAATCATAAGGGCATTTGGAAACACATGTCATGCACTCACTACATTCAAGTGTCTTTTTCATTATCTTTTGAAAATCTTCAGTTAAGCATGGTTCTGTTGGAAATCGCCTAATCCAAAGTGACATTCTGGCAGCGGTGTTAATTTCAATATCTTCACAGCAAGGCATACAGTATCCACAGCCCCTACAGAATTCATCGCCCAATTCTTCTTTATCTTTTTCAATATCTTTAATAAGGGCTTCATTAAGCACAACATTATTTTTCTGACAGTTTAAGAATTCATCAAGTTCTTCTTCTTTTTGAATACCCCAAATTGGAAGCACATTATTGTAATTTTCCATAAATGCAAATGCAGCTTTTGAATTTTTAATAAGTCCTCCGCCCATTGCTTTCATAGCTATAAATCCCATATTTGTATCTTTACATAAGTTTACAAGTTCCAGTTCTTTATCGCCGGTTAAATATGAAAAAGGGTATTGTAATGTTTCATAAAGTCCAGATTCAATAGCCTGTTTAGCAACATCATATTTATGTGATGTAATTCCAATATGGTTAATCTGGCTATTTTCTTTAGCTTCAAGCATTGCTTCATAAAGCTTATTTTCATCTCCAGGTTTTGGGCATTTTTTAGGATTGTGAAATTGATATAAGTCAATATAATCTGTTTTAAGGTTTTTAAGACTAGTTTCCAGATCTTTCCAAAAGCTTTCCACATTTTCCGCCATTGTTTTTGATGCTATGTAAATATTTTCCCGAACATCACTAAGTGCAAGGCCAATTTTTTCTTCACTATCTGTATAGGCTCTTGCAGTATCATAGAAATTGATATTGTTTGCATATGCCTTTTTAAGTATTCTAACTGAATCTTCATTATTTCGCCTTTGAATTGGAAGTGCCCCAAATCCTAGTTTATTTACTTTTAGATTTGTTTTTCCAAGTACTATGGTTTTCATTATTTTTCCCTCTTTATTTCTTATAAAAATAATTATTTATATGATTTTAAATAATAAATATATTTATCAAATTACTGATTTTTTTATTTAAAATTGATTAAGGTAATGATTTTATGAATGATTTAGAAGAAATTGTCTATAAGCATGCTTTACTGAATGCAGCTAAACATAAAGGGAATGCAAATCCAGGAGCAGTTATTGGTTCTATAATGAGTCAGGAAGCCGAACTTAGAAGCAGAGCAAAAGAAATTGGTCCGATTGCAGGTAAAATTGTAGCACAGGTCAATAGTTTGTCTGCAGATGAAATTACCAGTGAAATGGAAAAATACAATGTTGAAGTTAAGGAAAAGAAAGCCAAAAAAGAGGTAGGTTTACAGGAATTGCCTGGAACTCATGAAAATATTGTAATGCGTTTTGCACCAAATCCAAGCGGACCATTACACATTGGCCATGCAAGATCAGCTGTTCCAAATGCAGAATATGTTAAAAGGCATAATGGTAAATTAATTTTAAGAATAGAAGACACTGACCCTAAAAGAGTCTTTGAGCCTGCTTATGAAATGATAGTTGAAGATTTGGAGTGGTTGGGAATAAAGCCTGATGAAATTCTCTACCAAAGTGATAGATTTGATATTTATTATGACTATGCTCGCCAATTAATCGAAAAAGGAGCAGCATATATGTGTACCTGTGATGGTGCAACCTTTAAGGAGCTTAAAGATAATTGTCAGCCATGTCCGTGCAGAGATAATTCTGTTGAAGAAAATCTTGAATTATGGGATAAATTCAATGAAATGGATGTTGGAGAAGCGGTTTTAAGAGTAAAAACAGATATAAAACATAAAAATCCGGCTATTCGTGACTGGGTGGCTATGAGGCTTGTTGATGAAGAGCACCCTCGTTTAGGTAATAAATATCGTGTTTATCCAATGATGAATTTCTCAGTAGC
>CAYPJH010000098.1:0-2989 GCA_964411035.1 uncultured Methanobrevibacter sp.
TATGTTCAAAACGGGCCCAATTACAAGAATCATCAGCGGCGTTTATGGAAATCAACAAATTCTGACATTCTACGGCATTAGAAAATCAGAATCCGTAAGTCGAAGCAAGTATAACCGAATTGAAGATGATGCTGAATCAGTAAAGATACAACAGCAAACAGTAGCGTCTCCTATCTTCTTCTGGAAAGACATTGACATCTGGTTATACTTGCTATCAGAAAAAATAGATTTCAATGCTGCTTACCGTCTGGGTTATGATAGAGTTGGCTGTTGGTGTTGCCCAAATAATAATCAACGTGCTCAATTTCTCTCGCGTATTTACATGCCAGAGGAGTCAAGACGATGGCGAGATTTCCTTATTCGCTTTGCAAAGAGCATCGGCAAGCCAGATGCTGAGCAGTATGTTGATACTGGAAAATGGAAGGCGCGGCAGGGTGGAAATGGATTGAAGGCCGCAAATGATGTGAAAATAAAGTTCACAAACTGCACCGCTGAGGAACACGCAAAAATATACCGGCTTGTACGACCATTCGATGGCGAACTTGTTGGAATGTTTGTCCCTTTCGGACGCGTTGCACCGGAGCTTGGCCGAAAGCTGATTCACGAAGTAATTGTACTTGATACCCGGAGCAAGGTGCCAATCATCTCGCTTCAGCCGTTCTCTCAGGATGGCTATGATCATGCGGTGAAGATAAAAACGATGAACGTGGTTGATCATGACGATTTGCAGCGTCAAATAGCTTATCAGGTTCGGAAGTTTAATGCCTGTCGGAAATGCCTGAAATGCGAGTCGCTTTGCAAGGCAGGTGCTATAACCGTATCCAAAGACGGTTATTTCATAAATCCGGATAAGTGCGTTCATTGTAAAAAGTGCGTGACTGCCAAGTATCTGGACGGTGGTTGCACTATGGACAAGTATTTGAGAACAAAGTAAAGGAGTGGTTCAGCCAGTGAAGTTCAGAGCACATGACACTTTCTTCATTAGAAAGGGCTGGCTTAACAAGGGCCTGGGCCAAGTAAACACTAATGGGAATGTATTCGTTTCCAAAGAAGAAAACCCCATGGATGTGTTCGGAATTGGCAGTAACATGGTGAAGTCGCTTCGTTATTGGCTGCGGGCAACGGGCCTGACTGAAGAGCCCACTAAAGGTAGACGCACCCAAACCATGACAGAATTTGGACAGTGTGTGTTTGAAAATGATCCATATATCGAAGAAATTGGCACACTTCTTCTCATTCATTATATGCTTGCTAAGAATGAGGAAGATGCAACTGCTTGGTATTTCTTCTTTAACAGGTTTTCTATGACTGAATTTGATAAGGATGATTTTGTTAGAGAGGTTACATCCTATATTCAGATGACCTTCCCCGAGGAAAGTGTTGCACCACGCTCTCTGGAGGACGACTTTACTTGCATCATTAATACATATGTGCCTAGATATAAAAGCAACCCAAACAAGGTGAATGCTGAAAACAATATTGATTGTCCCCTGGGAGAGATTGGACTCATCGATATTCTTGATAAGAGAAGTAAGCGCTACAAGAAGTCTGTTCCATCAAAAGATATCTTGCACCCTTGGATCATTATGGCAGTGATTTCTGATCAGATGGCAGCAGGCGTTACAGAGATTCCGCTAAATGAACTGCTCACTGCACCTAACCAAATTGGTAGAATCTTCAACCTTGACACGATAGGGATGTTGGATGTTCTTTATGCAACAGAAAAGCTGGGTTATATCCACATCAACCGTACTGCTGGACTGGATGTAATTACGATACACAATGCTCCACCATTTGCAGAATGTGTCCGGCGGTATTATCAGACAATTAATTCATGATCTATGAGGTGGTAAGTATGGGTCAAATGATTTCGGTCGCTTCAGGTTTCCAATACTCAGTTAATATTGGATTTGACCTGAATAACGATGAAAAGTTGAAAAACTTCATACCGACCAAATCTGCTCTGCATCTCTTGAAAAATATCCTGCAGAGCACCCTTCCGCAGTCTAATGAACGTGCAAGAATTCTTATTGGCGCGTACGGAAAGGGCAAATCCCATATCGTACTAACCATCTTGTCAATATTGATGAAACGCGATAGGGACTTGTTCCGAAAGCTAATGCCTAAATTGGAGGCAGACCCCGATCTTCTCCGTCTTGTCAACAATTACTATGAGAGTGAAGGGAAAATACTGCCCGTTGTTATTTCAGGTAGCAACACAAGCTTGACACAGGCTTTCCTGCTTGCTTTACAGCGTACACTGTCGCAAACCGGCATGTCCGATGTGATGCCGGAGACAAATTATAAAGCAGCAGTTGCAACGATTCGCAGATGGAAAGAAGATTATCCTTCTACATTTGAACAGCTTAAAGAGAAAATCGAGCAACCTGTCGATAAATTCATCTCTGCGCTGGAGGATTATGACAATAAAGCTTATGAGTTGTTCGAACGTATATATCCTGACCTAACGTCTGGAAGTCTGTTCAATCCGTTTCTGGGCTTTGATGTTATTGAACTCTATGAGAGCGCTGCGAAGGGCTTGAAAAGCAAAGGCTACTCTGGAATCTATGTAGTATATGACGAATTCAGCAAGTTTCTGGAGGCTAATATTACTCAAGCTTCTGTTAGCGACACGAAAATGCTTCAGGATTTCGCTGAGATGTGCAATCGTAGCGGCGAAACTCAGATGCACCTTATGTTGATTTCACACAAAGAAATTGCCAACTATATTGATAAGCTTCCAAAAATGAAAGTGGATGGATGGCGTGGTGTCTCAGAGCGTTTCCAGCATGTCCATCTCAATAATAACTTTACACAGACATATGAAATTATTGCTTCGGTAATTCAGAAAGATCCGAAACAGTGGTCAGCTTTTTTGAAGAGCCACAAGAGTAATTTCATAGACTTACAGACAATCTATTCAGAACATTCGTTGTTTATAGATATGGATGCCGAGGGTTTGCAAAAGACTATCGAAGAATGCTATCCC